>NZ_MKGS01000152.1:0-44098 GCF_002836905.1 Pseudomonas sp. 43NM1
AACCGTGCCTGCGCCACATAGTTGCGATAGGGCACCGCAGCGGTTGGCGGCAGCGCCTGGCCGCAGAGGCTGGCGCTGAGTTCCTGCACCAAGACGTCGAGCGCGGTGTGGTCGAGCACCAGGTGATGCAGCAACAGAATGCCGATCCAGCGAGACTGGTCCGGGTCATGCGGGTCGCGCGGGTCATAGGTGTAGGCGAAGCGCATCAGCGACGCTTTGCTGAAATCGAGGCGGTAGTGCCGCGGGTCGAAGCGTGCCTGCATCTGTTGCAGCACGTCACCGTCCTGCGGGTCGGCATCGACGCGTTCCAGGGCCAGCGGGGCCTGGCGCCAGACCACTTGCACCGCTTCGTCGAGCCCTTGCCAATGCACGCTGGTGCGCAAAATATCGTGGCGCTGGATCGCCGCTTGCAGCGCACGCACGAAAGCTTTGATCTGCTTCAGGCCGTCAAACGCAAACTGCACCTGCAACACATAAGGATCGCCCTCGGTCGCGGCCAAATGGTGATAAAGAATCCCGGCCTGCAACGGCGCGAGCGCATAAATATCCTGCACATTGGCCACGCCGCCCGGCACGCTGTCGACGATCTGGTCGATTGCCGCTTGATCGAGCGTCGCCAGTGGCAACAACTCCGGGGTAATGCGCGGGCAATCGGCGGCAATCCGATTGGCCGGCACGCGCACCTGCTGCTGGCCGCCGACCGCTGCCGCCAGCGCGGCGAGGGTCGGTTGGCCAAACAGCACGCGCACGTCGGCGGCCAATTCCAACTGCCGCATGCGTTCGATCAGCTTCACCGCCAACAGCGAATGGCCGCCGAGTTCGAAAAAATTGTCGTGCCGCCCGACCTGTTCGAGGTTGAGCAAGTCGCGCCAGACCCCGGCAATCGCACGCTCGACCTCGCCCTCCGGGGCCTGATAATCGCGACGGGCAACGGCCTCGGCGTCCGGCGCCGGCAAGGCTTTGCGGTCGAGTTTGCCGTTGGTGGTCAGGGGAAAATGATCGAGCAGCACAAACGCGCTCGGCACCATGTACTCGGCCAATGAGCGCAGCAAGTGATCGCGCAATTCGGCGGCGCTCGGCTCGGCGTTTGCAGCAGCATGTGGTTCGGCAATCAGATAAGCGACCAGACGCACATCGCCGGGCGTGTCTTCGCGGGCGACCACCAGTGCTTCGCGCACGCCGTGATGCGCAACCAGCCGCGCTTCGATCTCGCCAAGTTCGATGCGAAAACCACGGATCTTCACTTGATCGTCGTTACGCCCCAGGTAATGCAGGCTGCCATCGACGCTCCAGCGCGCGAGGTCGCCGGTCTTGTACAGCCGCGCATCGGCGCGGCCGCTGAACGGGTCAGCGATAAAGCGTTCGGCACTCAGTTCGGCGCGGTTCAGGTAACCGCGCGCGACCCCGGCGCCGCCGACGTACAACTCGCCAATGACCCCGGCCGGCACTGGCTCGCGGCGGGCATCGAGCACGTACAGTTGCAGGTCGGGAATGCGTCGGCCAATCGGGCTGACGCCGGTCAATTGGCTGTCCGCCGCTTCCAGTGGGTGGTACGTCACGTGCACCGTGGTTTCGGTGATGCCGTACATGTTGACCAGTTGCGTGCCGGCGTTGGCGACGCGGCCATACCAGGGTTTGAGGATGCCGGGGTCGAGCGCTTCGCCGCCGAAAATAACCTGGCGCAGCGAGTGTTTCTGTTGGCTGTTGCCCTGGGCGACGATCAATTGGCGAAAGGCGCTCGGCGTCTGGTTGAGAATGCTTACGCCGGCCTCGCAGAGCAACGCGTAGCACTCGTCCGGCGAGCGGCTGACCAGTTGCGGCACCACCAGCAATTGCCCGCCGTGCGCCAGCGCGCCCCAGATTTCCCAGACCGAAAAATCGAACGCAAAGGAATGGAACAGCGCCCAGACGTCTTGCCGATTGAAGTCGAACCAGTAACGCGTTGCCGAAAACAGCCGCGCGACTTGCCGATGCTCGACCATCACGCCTTTGGGTAAACCGGTCGAGCCGGAGGTGTAAATCACATAGGCGAGATTGGCGGCAGTCAGCGCCGGGACGTGCGGATTAGTGTTTTGCTGGTCGCGCAATTCGCGACTTTCCAGATCGATGACCGGCACCGTCAGTTGGCCAACCAGCGCTAGTGTGGATGGCTGCACCAGCACCGCGACCGGCGCGCTGTCGCTGAGGGTGTAGGCAATTCGCTCAAGCGGATAGGCCGGGTCAATCGGCACGTAAGCGGCGCCGGACTTGAGGATGCCGAGCAGGCCGATGAGCATTTCCAGACTGCGCTCGACGCAAATCGCCACGCGATCATCCGGGCGCACGCCGAGGCTCAGCAGTTGATGCGCAACCTGATTGGCGCGCTGATTGAGCGCGCCGTAAGTCAGGTTCCAGTGTTCATACATCACCGCGATCGCGTCCGGGCGCACGGCGGCTTGGGTTTCGACCTGATGATGAATCAACGAAGCATCGGCGTACTCGCCCTGCGGCGCATTCAGGGTGTGCAGCAGGTGATGACGTTCGCTGGCCGGCAGAATATTCAGGGTTTGCACGGCGATATCGGGGGTTTCTTCAAGCGCCTGAACCAGACTTTCCAGCGCGGTTTGCAGGTAACGCGCGACCCGCGTGGCGCCAATCGAGCAGGCGACCATCACCGTCACCGAGAAATCGTCGCCGAGATCGTCGACGTTGACCGTCAGCGGATAGTTGGTGCGTTCCTCGGAGGCCAGCACCTGAACGCCCGGGGCAATGTCGATGACGTCCGCGACATCGACCGCGTCGGTATGCCGGTAATTGAGGATCGCACTGAACAACGGCGTCGGTGCGGTCACGCCACTGCACCGTTGCGCCAGCGCCAGCGATGCGTGCTCATGGCCGAGCAATGCGGTCAGGCGCAGGTGCGTGGTTTTCACCGCCGCGCGGACACTTTGCGCGTCGATGTCGACGCGTAACGGCAAGGTGTTGATGAAGATCCCCAGTGCCTGATCCGAGCCGGCACCGGCATCCATTCGCCCGAGCAGCACGGTGCCGAACACCACGGATTCAGCAGCCGACACCTTGCTCAGCATCAAGGCCTGCGCGAGGTGCATCAGGCTCGCGGCGCTGACCCCGAGGTGTCGCGCCTGCGCACGCAAGCGCAGGCTCAACGCGCTGTCCACCGCTACCCGCGACTGTTCGATGCCGCGGCCATCGCCCTGCACGTCCTGCAAGCCGAAGGGCAATGTCGGCTCGTCGATATCGCCAAGCATGTCGCGGAAAAACGCTTCGTGTTGCTGCTCGCTACTGCCGATCAACGCCTGCGCCAGATGATTGCGAAACGGCACCGGTTGGCCCAATAGCTCGGTCTGCTCAAGCAACCTGGCGCGCAACTCGCGGCGCACCACATCGAGCGCGGTGTGGTCCATCACCGTGTGATGGAACAGCAGCATCGCCACCAGGCGCTTTTGACTCGGGTCGTCAGCAACCTCTTCAGCAACCTCTTCTGCGAACACCAGCCGCAACAGCGGTGCCTGACGCAGATCGAGCCGATAGTGGCGCGGGTCGAAACGGCTTTGCAATTGGCTGAGGCTGTCGCCCTGTGCTGCCGCCAACCGCACTTCTTCGCAGACCAGTTGCGCGTGGCGCCAGACCACTTGCAACGGCTGGTCGAGACGTTCCCACACCAGCGCGGTGCGCAGAATGTCGTGGCGGTCGATCACCCATTGCAGCGCTTCGGCGAACGCGTTGAAACGCTCGCGGCTGTCGAAGGCGAATTGCGCCTGCAACACGTAAGGGTCGCCCTGTTGCGCCGACAAATGATGGTAGAGCATGCCTTCCTGCAGCGGCGCCAGCGGGTAAATATCCTGCACATTGGCCGCGCCGCCGGGTACGCCGGCGACGATCCGGTCAATGCTCGGCTGATCGAGTTGCACCAGCGGCAGCATGTCCGGGGTGATGCGAAACGCCGGGCTTAACCAGTCGCCACCGTTGCGCGCGACCAGTTCGAGCAGTTGCGTCTTGTGCCGCAGCAGGTTGTCCCACAGCGCGTCGTCCAGCGCTTCATCGTCACCCAGAATGACCAGATCATCCTCTTCGCGCTGAAGACGAATCGCGTAGGTGGAAATAACGGCCATCAATTCGCTGAACTGCATGGGTAACCTGCTCCTTGGTTCAAAAAACGAGTAACGGCAAGACCCGGTTCCAGCGACGCATCCACGCCCGCGCGACAACCTGAAAGTCTGTTTGGCCGTCATGCTCAAAAAGTAAAAAGACACTGCTCCATCAGGCCTGAAAAACTAAAACATCCGCGCGAAGGCGTCTGACACGGGAAGCCGGGACAAGGCGCATGCCGAAAAACGCAAAACCCCCGCCGGTGTGCGTTTGGGAGATCGGAACACGGCGTATTCCCGAGCCATGACCAACGCAAAACCTGTAGGAGCAGAGCTTGCTCGCGAAGGCGTCTATCCAGTCGAAATTGATGGTGCCTGACACCACGCTTTCGCGGGCAAGCCTCGCTCCTACAGGGGTTTTGCGGCGTTACGCCAATCGGGTAAACGCTCGATACCCCTGTAGGAGCAGAGCTTGCTCGCGAAGGCGTCTATCCAGTCGAAATTGATGGTGCCTGACACCACGCTTTCGCGGGCAAACCTCGCTCCTACAGGGGTTCTGCGGCGTTACGCCAATCGGGTAAACGTTCGAGAACCCTGTAGGAGCAAAGCTTGCTTGCGAAGGCGTCCGTACAGTCGATATTGATGTTGACTGACCCACCGCTTTCGCGGGCAAGCCTCGCTCCTACAGGGGTTTTGCGGCGTTACGCCAATCGGGTAACCGTTCGAGAACCCTGTAGGAGCAGAGCTTGCTCGCGAAGGCGTCCGTACAGTCGGTATTGATGTTGACTGACCCACCGCTTTCGCGGGCAAGCCTCGCTCCTACAGGGGTTTTTCGGCGGTATGCCAATCGGGGGAACGTTCGAGAACCCTGTAGGAGCTTTGGTCAGAGGCGGCGTTTGCGTTGCAGGGTCGGGATGGTGGTTTCGGGGATGGCGAGCGGTTGCACGTGTTCGACGGTTTTCGCCGCCAATGCCGCCAAAGTCGGCTCGCTGAACAATGCGCGGGCGTCGGCGTTCAGGCCCGCTTCACGCATGCGCGCGACCAGATTGACCGCCAGCAGCGAATGCCCGCCGAGCTCGAAAAAGTGATCGTGGCGCCCTACCCGCTCGATCTTCAACACCTCGGACCAGATCGCCGCCAGCGCATTTTCCACCGGCCCCAGCGGTGCTTCGTAGTCGCGGGCCAGCACCGCGTCCACACCCGGCGCCGGCAAGGCGCGGCGGTCGAGTTTGCCGTTGGGGCTCAGCGGCAGACTGTCGAGCACCACGTACGCCGACGGCACCATGTAATCCGGCAGCAAGCGCAACAGATAACCGCGCAGCTCTTCGATTGCCGGCATCTGCGCGGCAGTCGTCAGCGTGTAATAGGCGACCAGACGCTCGTCGCGCATCAACACCGCGACCTCTTTCAACGCCGGGTGCGACGCGAGCCGTGCCTCGATTTCGCCCAGCTCGACGCGCAAACCGCGCAATTTGACCTGAAAGTCGTCGCGCCCGAGAAACTGCAGCGAGCCGTCCGGCAGATAACGCGCCAGATCCCCCGTGCGGTAAAGCCGATCCCCCGAGACAAACGGGCTGGCGATAAATCGCTCGGCGGTCAGTTGCGCCAATCCCCGGTAACCCCGGGCCACGCCGACCCCGCCGATGTGCAAGTGCCCGCTGACACCGAACGGCACCGGCAAATCGTGCGCGTCCAGCAGGTACAGGCGGGTATTGGCGATGGCCCGGCCAATCGGCAACTGAATGTCAGGAATGGCGGCGCCCGGTTCGAGGGTCCAGGCGCTGCTGTCCACCGTGGCTTCCGTCGGGCCGTAGACGTTGTGCAAACGCACGGTGGGCAATCGTTTTTGCACCTGTCGCGCCAGTTCGGCGGTCAATTCCCCGCCACCGCACACCACGTCGGTGAGGCTGCCGCACAGGCTGATGTCGGCCAGTTCGAGAAACTGCTGGAGCATCGCCGGGACAAACTTGATCACAGTGATTTGCTGTTCATGCACCTGTTGCGCCAGGTAGGCCGGTTCGCGATGGCCGTCCGGGCGCGCCAGCACCAGGCGCATGCCGACGGTCAGCGGCCAGAAGAATTCCCACACCGAACCGTCGAAACTGAACGGGGCTTTTTGCAACAGCGCGCCGTTCTGGCTGTGCGGGATGAGCTGCGAACTCCACAGCACCAGGTTGTTCAAACCGCGATGTTCGAGCATCACGCCCTTCGGCGTACCGGTCGAACCCGAGGTGTAAATCATGTACGCCAAGTGCGACGCGTTAAGGCCCGGCACCTGCGGATTGCTCGGCGACTGGCCTTGCCAAGTGGTGTGATCGAAGTCGATCAGCGGCACGCCGATGTCCGGCAGCAACCCCCGAGTGGCGCCGTGAATCAGCAGCGCCACCGGGGTGCAATCGCGCAGCATGAAAGCGATGCGCTCCGGCGGATAACCGGGGTCGAGCGGCACATAAGCGCCGCCAGCCTTGAGGATCGCCCACAGGCCAATCACCAATTCCAACCCGCGCTCGACGCAGATCGCCACGCGCGCATCCGGCACCACGCCGTGCTCGCGCAAGTGCGCGGCCAGTTGGTTGGCGCGCGCGTTGAGTTCGGCATACGTGAGGCTTTGCTCGCCGGCAACCAGCGCCACGGCATCCGGCGTGCGCAACACCTGATCCTCGAAAATTGCCTGAATGGTCTGCTCCAGCGGCCAATCGACCTCGGTAGCGTTCAGCTCTGTCAGCAGGTGCTGGCGCTCCTGCGGCGTGAGGATCGGCAAGCGATTCAGCGCCCGTTGCGGCGTGTGCTCCAGCGCTTGCACCAGCGATTCCAGCGCAACGCGCAGGCTATCGCCGATACGCTGCGCGCCGATCTGCGCGGGGGTGCGGGCGGTCAGCAGAAAATCTTCGCCGAGGTCATCGACACTCAAGGTCAGCGGAAAATTGGTCCGCTCGTCACTGGCCAGAATCTCGATCCCTTCCCACGCGGTTTGCTGCTGCAACGTGCTGTCGCTGTGACGATAGTTGAGCATGGCGCTGAACAGCGGCAAGGCTGGCGCGACGCCGCTGCAACGTTGCGCCAACGCCAGTGAAGCGTGTTCGTGGGCGAGCAGTGCCGTCAGCCGCGCGTGGGTGGCTTTGACCCCGTCGCGCACGCCGGTTTCGCCGACATCAACACGCAACGGCAGGGTGTTGATGAACATGCCCAAGGCCCGATCAGCACCGTCGCCAGCGTGCATTCGGCCCAGCAGCACAGTGCCAAACACCACTGTGTCGTTACCGGAAGCGGCGCCCAACAGCCGCGCCCACGCCAGGTGAAACAGGCTCGCCGCGCTGACCCCGAGCACGCGCGCCTGATTACGCAGCCGCACACTCAAAGCCTTCGGCAGCGTTTGCGTGGCTTCTTCGATGTCGCCGTGCACACGCTGCAAACCGAACGGCAGCGTCGGCTCATCGACGTCACCGAGCATTTCGCGGAAGAACGCTTCGTGCTCTGCTTCGCTGACGCCCAGACGCGCCTGCGCCACGTAATTGCGATAAGGCATCGGCGCGTCCAGCGGTTCGCCGTGGCCGCGCAGGCTGGCGTGGATTTCCGCGCGCAAGACGTCGAGTGCGGTGTGGTCCATGACGATGTGGTGGAACAGCAACACCGCCACCACCCGCGCATTACGTGGGTCCGGCGCGTACATCAGCTGGATCAGCGGCGCTTGGGCGAGATCCAGTCGATAGTGTCGGGCATCAAATCGGGCGTGCAACTGGCCGAGCACATCGCCGTCGCGCGGATCGAGGATGATCTGCTGCAGCGGCAACACCGCCGCGCGCCGCACCACTTGCAGCGGTTGGCTGAAACCCTCCCAAAGCACCGCGGTGCGCAGGATATCGTGACGGTCGATGACGGTTTGCAATGCCTGCGCGAACGCCTGCAAGCGCTCAATGCTGTCGAACGCCAATTGCGCGTTGAGCAGATACGGGTCACCTTGCTGCGCGGTGATGTGGTGGTAAAGCACGCCCTCCTGCGACGGCGCCAACGGGTAAATATCCTGCACATTGCCGACACCGCCGGGCACGCTGGCGACGACGCGGTCGATGCCTGGCTGATCGAGCGTCAGCAATGGCAACAGCTGCGGGCTGATCGACTGGCAACCGGGCGCAATCAGGTTGGCCGGCACCTCGATCTCGCGACCGCTGCCGATTGCGCCGGCCAGCGCCGCCAGGGTCGGTTGGCTGAACAACACGCGCACATCGGCGCTGAGCCTGACTTGGCGCATGCGCTCGATCAGCACCACCGCGAGCAATGAATGGCCGCCCAATTCGAAGAAATGATCATGCCGCCCGACCCGTTCGACGTTGAGCACTTCGGCCCAGATCTGCGCCAGCGTGGTTTCCACCGCACCTTGCGGCGCGACGTATTCACGGCTGCGCAGCGCCGTCACATCCGGCGCCGGCAAGGCCTTGCGGTCGAGTTTGCCGTTGGTGGTCAGCGGCAGGCTGTCGAGTCGCACATACGCCGACGGCACCATGTAATCCGGCAACCGCGCTTGCAGATGCGCGTGTAGATCTTCGATCGCCAGTGTGCGGAACTCGGTGAACCAGGCGACCAAACGCCCCTCCAGCAATTGCACCACGGCTTCTTTCACCGCCCGGAAAGTGCCGAGCGCACGCTCGATTTCGCCGAGTTCGATGCGCATGCCACGGATTTTTACCTGATCGTCATTGCGCCCCAAGTATTCGATGTTGCCCTGCGCCGACCAGCGCGCGAGGTCGCCGGTACGGTACATCCGCGCGTGCGCAGCGCTGCTGAACGGGTCGCTGAGGAAACGCTCGGCGCTCAATTCCGCACGATTGAGGTAACCGCGCGCGACACCGGCACCGCCGACGTACAACTCCCCGGCGACACCGATCGGCACCGGGCGCTGTTGCTCGTCCAGCAAGTAGATTGTCGCGTTGGCAATCGGCTGGCCGATGTGCAAGTCATGCCCGACCTCGACGCGCCCGGAGGTGGCGACGACTGTGGCTTCGGTCGGGCCGTAGTTGTTGATCACCTCGAAGGTTTGCGCGCGCGAAAACTGACGCAAGCGGTCGCCACCGATCAGCAACGTGCGCAAGGTCGGGTGCGAACGGTTTTGGCTGAACGCGTATTCGGCCACTGGCGTCGGCAAAAAACTGACGTCCAGCGGCTGCTCGCGCCACCACTCGAGCAGCGCGTCGATGTCTTCGTTGCCGTCATGCGCCGGCGGCAAGTGCAGGGTCGCGCCGACGCACAGCGCCGGCCAGACTTCCCAGGCCATCGCATCAAACCCGAAACCGGCGACGCTGGAAGTGTGGCGCCCCAAGCACAGGTCGAACGCACGACAATGCCAGTCGAGCAAATTCGACACGCTTCGATGCTCGACCATCACGCCTTTGGGCAGGCCGGTGGAGCCGGAGGTGTAGATCACGTAGGCGAGGTTCGCGGCGCTGAGGCCGTCGACCTGCGGGTTGTGCGCGTTGTGATGCGTCCAAGCGGCGTGGTCAAGGTTGATTATCGGCACGTCCAGGGCCGGTAAACGCGCGCGCAAACCTGACTGCGTGAGCAGCGCAACCGGCGCGCAATCGCTCAATAAATAGTGCAGACGCTCGGCCGGGTGCGCGGGATCGATCGGCACATAACAGCCGCCGGATTTGAGGATCGCCAGCAAGCCGATCAGCGTTTCCAGGCCTCGCCGGGCGACAATCGCCACCCGGTCATCCGGCTCTACGCCGAGTTCACGCAAGTGATGAGCCAGTGAATTCGCCCGTTGATTCAACTCGGCGTAGGTCAGCGATTGCCCCTGATACAGCGCAGCCACGGCGTGCGGATGTTCGGCGGCGCGCGCTTCGATGCGTTGGTGCAGTGTGGTGTTATCGCCGAACGCCTGCGCAGTCGAATTCCACTGCTGCAACAGCGCCGTTTCGGCAGGCGTGCTCAGGGAAAAATCGGCCAGTGTCAGGCCCGGATTTTCCAGGCCTTGCTCGAGGATGTGGATCAAGCGCAGCGCCAAGGCCTCAACCTCGGCGCGCTGAAAATAAGCCTCGTTGTAGACGTAATGCACCCAGGTCTGGTCGTTGCAGGCATTGGAGCGCAAATGGATGGCCAACGGCATCGGCTCGTGGTTGTTCGAGACTTTGACCGACTGCGCCAGCGCCTCGCCGTAGCGATAGTCGTGGTCTTCCTTTTCGTAGGACACCGAGACGTCGAACAACTGCGCGCGATCTTCACGCAACAGCCCCAGCGCCCGATTCATCTCGCTGAGGGGAAAGCGCTGATGACGAAAATCCTGCTTCAGCACCTCGCTCGTCGCGCGCACCTGCGCGCTGAATGACAGCCCTTGATCGACCGGAAATCGCACCGCGCTGACTTGGGTGAACAAGCCCAGCGTCGACTTGAACCGCGCATTGCTACGGTTGAGCAGCGGCAGCCCGACCACCCACTCGTCACGCTGGGCGCTACGGCAGAAATACACCTGCAACGCGGCCAGTAACACATGAAACGCCGAGGCCTGGCAGGCGCCGCCCAACTGCTTCATGCGTTGGTGTAACGCCGCCGGAAACGCCAGCACCAGGTTGCTGCTGCGCGCCGCGAGTGTGCCGTTGCGCTCGCGATAACGCGGCGCCAGCAACGGTTCGGGGAGCGTTTGAAATTTCTCCAGCCAGTACGCGCGGTCGCGCGCATGACGCGGCGAACCGTGGTAACGCGCGTCGTCGAGAATGAAGTCGATATACGACGGCGCGACGCTGTCGATCGGCTGCTGGCGCTCCAGCGCACTGTAGATTTCGCCGAGCGACTGGAGCATCTGGCCGAAACCCCAGCCATCAAGAATCAGGTGATGCGCCTGAGTGCCCAACAGGTGATGACGCTCGTCGAGGCGCAGCAGAAAAAATCGGAATAACGGGCCGTCGTGCAGCGCGTAGACCTGCTCCATCTGCTGCTGCATCAAGGCCAGCGCGGCAACGTGTGGGTCCGGCCGCTCGGTAAAATCATGCAGCGGCACTTCGACCGCCACACTTTGAGGAAATGTCTGCAACGGCAAGCCGTCGGGGCCGGGTGACAGGCGCGTGCGCAAGGCGTCATGTTTGGCCACCAGCATTTCGATTGCCTGGCGCATCAATGCGGGATCAAGCGGACCGCGGAGTTCGACGTAACCGCCAATGTTGTACAGCGGTGAATCGCCACGGCTCTGTTGGTCGAGCCAGATATCGCGTTGGGCGCTGCTCAGGGCGAAGGTCTGCGGCGGCGTTTGTGGAAGGCGCGCTGGGTCAGTTACAGCCACAGCAGCGGCGGCAGAAATAAGCGTCATAAGGTCCGTCTCATGGGAGGTGTCGATGCGCGCAGTCAAACCTGGTCTTGGCATGACGGTGTCGGGCGCACGGCCCTGTACAGGTTTTTTCCGTATTCAAGCACCGGCTCTGACGGGTGTCTGTCACCGGAAACCCGGACAACGCCAGACGCCCGGCGCAGAGCCTTGGTTGATCAATCGCGCGGACAGGGAAGGCTGAAAAGTGTGTAGGAGATCGGCTACAGATTGTGCAGTGGCTGACGCTCAGTCTCTGCTATTAAAATGCCTTACTTTTCAGATAGTTAAATAAGTTTGAGGGTTCCTCCCAACAGCCTCCGCCAGAGTTTCCTGGTGAAAGCGTCAATTTCTCCACGCGATTTTCATGGCAGGTTTGTCCCCGAATTCCGCTACAGACGTTGCACAGTTCCATGGCTTAAATACAACTCGGGCATTCGGGCATGTTCAAGGAGAACAGGAACGCCGGGTTTCCAATGAGTGGCCGCACCACGTTTTGACTTCAAGGATGATCAGAAAATGGGTCTGACCAGCAGTATCCGCAACATTGAAAGCCCCCATTTCTACGGCGAGTTAGGCGAGCTGATCGCCAGCACCGGCGACGACCGGTTTGCCGCGAACCTGCTGCATCTGGTGGAGAAACTGGTGCCGGTCGACCTCGTCGATCTCAGCGAATGGACCCTCGACGAGCGCCAGGCAAGCATTCTCGAGATCAAGCTGCTCGGCAGCGCCAGCCTTGAGCAGGCAACGCCCTCGCCCGCTCGAACATTGCAACAGCGCGATGATCATCCGCTGCTCAAAACCCTGATCGACATGGACGACTCGCTGCTGATCCAGATGAACGCCCGCACCCGCAGCGCGCACCCGCGCGACACGTCCCACCAATGCAATCTGGTGTCGCGCAACTCCAATCGACGCTGTGTCATATCCCTCTATCGTCCGCCCACGCAACGGGTGTTTTCCCTGTCTGAACTGGCGTTTCTGAAAAACCTCTCGCAAACCTTGCTGCCGCTGATCGAGTGCCACGCCTACATCAGTCGCCAAACCACCCCGGACAAACCGCAAGCGCACGTTATCGGCAGCCTTGGAGAACAGACGCCGTTGCAACGGGAGTTTTATACGCGGCTGGAACACGGCGACATCACTTTGTCGGCGCGGGAAAAAGAGGTGTGCCTGGGTTTGTTGAGCGGCGGTACGGTGCCGGAAATGGCGGAGAAACTCAGGGTTAAAACCAGCTCCATCGAAACCTACCTCAAACGCGCGGCGGCGAAACTCGGCGTCAGTGGCCGGCATGGTCTGGCCAAGTGGATGGCCGGGGCGTGAGCGCTGTTGATCTGCTGCAAGGCGCGTGAATGAAAGGCTTATCGATGTGGTATCTGGGCATGGCGCTGTTGCTTGGCGGTTGCTCGCTAATTCCTGATTACCAGACGCCGCAGTTGCCGGTTTCGCCGCAGTATCCGCAAGGTCCGGCGTATGCCGCAGCCGTATCAGGAACGACAGCGGCGATGGATTGGCAGTTGCTGTTCCGTGATCGCGGATTGCAGCGGTTGATTGGCGAAGCCTTGGTGAACAACCGCGATTTGCGTGTCGCCGCACTGAATGTGCAAGCGTTTCAGGCGCAATACCGGATCCAGCGCGCCGACCTGTTCCCCGCCGTTTCCGCAACCGGCGCGGGCAAACGCCAACGTGTCCCGGCCAGCGTGACGGGCGCTGATGACGCGGTAATTACTTCGGCGTATTCGGCGACATTGGGTATCAGTGCCTACGAGCTGGATTTTTTCGGCCGCGTGCGCAGCCTCAGCGAGCAGGCAATGCTCAATTACCTGGCAACGGAACAGGCGCGGCGCAGCGCCGAACTGAGCCTGGTCGCCAACGTCGCCAATGCCTACCTGACGTGGCGCGCCGATCAGGAATTGCTCGAACTGACTCGCCAGACCCTCGCCGCCGATGAGCAGAGCCTGCGCCTGACTACACGCACCAGCCAGGCCGGCAAGGTTTCGGCACTCGACCGGATTCAAGCGCAGACCAGCGTCGATAGCACCCGCGCCAGCCTTGCGCGTTATACCCGGCAGGTTGCGCAAGACATCAACGCGCTGAGCCTGCTGGTTGGCGCGCCGGTGGCCGAGTCGATTCCCGGGCAACCGCTGGCCAACGATCTGCTCGCGCAAGTGCCCGCCGGTTTGCCGTCGAACCTGCTGCAACGCCGCCCCGATATCGTTCAAGCCGAATACCAGTTGCAAGCCGCCAACGCCAATATCGGCGCGGCCCGAGCAGCGTTTTTCCCCAGCGTCAGCCTGACCGCCAATGCGGGAAGCAGCAGCCTGGAGCTGTCCGGTTTGTTCAAGGGCGGCTCTGGGGGCTGGACGTTTCAGCCACAAATCAACCTGCCGATTTTCAACGCCGGCAGCGTGCGCGCCAGCCTCGACTACGCGAAATTGCAAAAAGACATTTCCGTTGCGCAATATCAAAAGTCGATCCAGGTGGCTTTCCAGGAAGTCGCCGATGGTTTGGCCGCGCGCCAGACTTACAGCGATCAACTCAGCGCTCAACGGGCTTTTGTCCAGGCCAGTCAGAACTATTACGCAATGGCCGAGCACCGCTACCGCATCGGCGTCGACAGCCACCTGGTCTTTCTCGACGCCCAACGCTCGCTGTTCAGCGCCCGGCAAACCCTGATCACCGATCGCCTCGCGCAACTGATCGCCGAGGTGAATTTGTACACGGCGCTGGGCGGCGCATGGGAAGTGGCGCCGGGATTGGCGCGTAATCAGTGACTGCCGTCGTCTGGTTTTGCTGGCGATGGGTCGGTGACTGCGGAATATGTGTTGGCTGACCAATCGCCTTCGCGGGCAAGCCTTGCTCCTACAGGGGGTGTGGTTGATCACAAAACCAGTGTTCACCGCAGTTCCCATGTAGGAGTGAGCCTGCTCGCGATGAGGCCAGCAACTACAAAATTATTGTTGGCTGATGGATTGCCTTCGCGGGCAAGCCTCGCTCCTACAGGGGGTGTGGTTGATCACAAAACCAGTGTTCACCGCAGTCCCCATGTGGGAGCGAGCTTGCTCGCGATGGGGTCGGCGACTGCGAAATATGTGTTGGGTGATGGATCGCCTTCGCGGGCAAGCCTTGCTCCTACAGGGGATTGTGGTTGATCACAAAAACTGTGTTCACCGCAGATCCAATGTAGGAGCGAGCCTGCTCGCGATGGCGGGCTATCAGGCGCTCTCGAACCTGGATCGCTGCTTGGCCAGCGCCAACACCAACGAGAATCCAGCGCAGATCATCAACGTTTCGCCCAATGCCTGAAACCATGCGACAAGCATCAGTCCACCGCCAATCAACAGGTAATACATCAAGCCGAACAGCGCCCCCGCTGTCCCGAGTCGATCAGCATAATTGACCAGCGCCGCGCCGAGAATGTTGGGGATCGCCATGCCAAACGCCAGCACTACCCACAGCATCGCCAACACAAACCAGACGCTGTCCTGCATCAGCCACACGCCGATTCCGCCGATTAATCCCGAGCCTGCCGCGACAACGATCAAGCGTTGGCCGCTAAACCCGCGCCGCAGCAAAGACTTGTTCAACCACGCGCCCAAACCAGACCCCAGCGCCAGAATCACACCGCTGTAACCGAACCGTTGCCCGCTCAAACCCAGCCGTTCAAACAGGAACGGTCCGAGGCTGTAGTAACTGAACAATGCCACGTTGAACAACGCGACCAGCAGCGCCGCGCGCCAGATGTCGCGGTCGCGCAGCATGCGCCACAGGGTTTCGAACAGGCCTGCGTTGATCAAATGCGCCGGCCGGGTTTCCGGAAGAACGCGCCAGCACCACAGCCACAATCCCAACGACAGCAACAATAAACCACCGAGCACGCCGCGATAACCGAAGGCGCGCACCAGGCTCGCCCCGCTGAACAAACCGATCGCCGGGCCGGCGGCCAACGCGATGCCGATCAGGGAAAAGACCTGTGCCAGTTCCGCGCCTTGAAAGCGATCGCGCAACAACGTTTGCGTGACTACCGAGCCCACCGCCACCCCAAACGCGCCCAGCGCCTGTGCGACCAACAGGCCTTCAAAGGTGCTGACCTGCAGCGCCAGCAACGACGCGCCGGCGTAAATCCCCAGGCCGATCAGCATCGTCGGTCGCCGCCCAATGCGGTCGCACACCCGCCCCCACACCACCATGCCAAAAGCGAATGCCAGGAAATACACCGACAACGTCTGCGCCGCCGCTTGCGGGCCTACGCCGAACGCCTCGCCGATGTCGGCGAGCGCCGGGCTGTACAGGGTTTGGGCGATCTGCGGGAACATCAGCAAGGCAATCGCCAATAGCAGCCAAGGGCTGTTACTCATCACATCGATACTCTTCAGGAAAACTGCCGAAGAGTTTAAGAAGTGCCGAGTGACGTATTATCCAAACCCGGACAATTTATCCTTAAAATCGGACAGACCATGGCTTGGCTCGATCCCCGCAGTTCTTTCGACCCTGATCACTACGCCGCTCCGGTCATCGGCATTGCATCGACCCTTGGCGACCACGACTCCGGGCTGCACCGGCATCATCGCGGACAGCTGCTGTTCACGCGTCGCGGCTGCACGCGCATCACCCTCGCGCAGCAGTTGTGCCTGTTGCCGCCGTCGCGCGCGGCGTGGATTCCCGCCGGTGTGGCGCATCGCGTGGCCATGCAGCAAAGCGTGGATTACCGCTCGATTTACCTGACGCCGGCGCTGTGTGCCGACCTCCCGCAGCAAGTCTGCGTGATTGCCGTCAGCCCGCTGCTGCGCGCCGTGCTGGAGCCGATGGCGCTGGCCGATTTCGCCACCGATTGGCAACACGGCAAATTCGCTCATCTGCTCGGTTTATGCCTGAGCGAGATCAGCGAAGCGGCGCAGCAACCAATGCTGCTGCCCCTTCCCCGCGACAAACGCCTCGCGCCGCTGCTGGCAAATCCGCAAATCCTGCCGCCCGAACTGCAGGTGCTCGAACAACAGATTGGCGCCAGCGGGCGGACCATCGGCCGGATCTTCCGACGCGAAACCGGCATGAGCTATCAACAATGGCGCCAGCAGTGGCGGCTGATGCGCGCCATGGAATTACTCGCCACCGGCCGCAGCTTCAGCTACAGCGCGTTCGAATTGGGTTTCGCCAGTGACAGCGGTTTTATTGCTTTCTTCAAAGACCTGACCGGCATCACGCCCGGCGCCTGGCTCAAGTAAACACCTGACGACCGGCAACAAAAACCAATTGCGACAAAATATTACCTGCGTCATATTACACCCGTAATAAAGACCCGATTCCCACAGGTAATCCGCCATGACCAGCATGCCCACCGTTGAACCCGACCTGGCTGCCCCCGTACAAACCCCCAAGCCACCGCTGCTCAAACGCCTGTTGTTGCTGATCGCCGCAGTCGGTGCGCTGGTGGCTATCGGGCTGTACAACGTGCACTGGTGGAGCGCCGGGCGGTTTATCGAGGAAACCGACGATGCCTACATTGGCGGCGACGTCACCGTGATCGGGCCGAAAGTCGCCGGTTATATCGAAGCAGTGCTGGTCACCGACAATCAGCAGGTCAAGGCTGGCGACGTCCTGGTGCGCATCGATTCACGCGACTATCGCGCCAATCTGGCCAAGGCTGAAGGCGCCGTGGCCGCGGAAGAAGCGCTGCTGGCCAACCTCGATGCCACCGAACAATTGCAGCACGCGGTGATCGGCCAGGCGCGTGCCGGGATTGACGCCGCAGGCGCCGAGACTTTGCGTTCGCGCGATGACGATGCGCGCTATAAAAAACTCGTCGGCAGTAACGCGGTGTCGGTCGAAAGTGCGCAACGCGCCAACGCCACGTTCAAGACCGCCCAGGCCATCAGCGCCCGCGCCCAGGCTGAATTGCTTGCCAGCCAGCGCCAATTGCTGGTGATCGAAACACAGAAACAACAGGCCCGCGCGGCACTGATGCAAGCCAAAGCCGAGCGAGATCTGGCGCAATTGAACGTCGGCTACACCGAGCTGAAAGCGCCGGTAGATGGCGTGATCGGCAATCGCCGGGCGCGGGTTGGCGCGTATGCCCAGGCCGGTTCGCAGTTGCTTTCGGTGGTGCCGTCGAGTGGCTTGTGGGTCGATGCCAATTTCAAGGAAGACCAACTGGCGCGGATGACCTCCGGCCAACGCGTGGTTATTCGTGCTGATGTGTTATCGGGCCAGGTATTCCATGGTCATCTGGACAGCCTGGCTCCGGCCAGCGGCGCGCAGTTCAGCGTGTTGCCGCCGGAAAACGCCACCGGCAATTTCACCAAAATCGTCCAGCGGGTGCCGGTGCGCATCGTGCTGGATCCGGCCGACGGCGTGCTTGGTCATTTGCGCCCAGGCCTGTCGGTGACCGCTGAAGTGGACACCCGCGCCGAGGACAAAAGCCCAGCCGTGGCCAGCGCACCATGAGCGCCCTCGCCGCCCCGGCACAACCGACAAGCGCCGCCGACATGGCCACGGCGACCAAGGTATTCGCCTTCGCCAGCATGTGCATCGGCATGTTCATCGCGTTGCTGGACATCCAGATCGTCTCGGCTTCGCTGCGCGACATCGGCGGCGGGCTCTCGGCCGGCACCGACGAAACCGCGTGGGTACAAACCAGCTACCTGATCGCCGAAATCATCGTGATTCCGCTGTCGGGCTGGTTATCGCGGGTATTCTCGACGCGCTGGCTGTTCTGCGCCTCGGCGGTCGGTTTCACCCTCGCCAGCCTGCTGTGCGGCGCGGCGTGGAACATCCAGAGCATGATCGCCTTTCGCGCGTTGCAAGGCTTTCTCGGCGGTTCGATGATCCCGCTGGTGTTCACCACCGCGTTCTTTTTCTTCACCGGCAAACAACGGGTGATTGCCGCCGCGACCATCGGTGCCGTGGCCTCATTGGCGCCGACACTGGGGCCGGTGATTGGTGGCTGGATAACGGACATTTCGTCGTGGCACTGGCTGTTCTACATCAATCTGGTGCCGGGGATTTTTGTCGCGGTGGCGGTGCCGATGCTGGTGAAGATCGATCAGCCGGAATTGTCGCTGCTCAAAGGCGCGGATTACCTGAGCATGCTGTTTCTGGCGCTGTTTCTCGGTTGTCTGGAATACACCCTCGAAGAAGGCCCGCGCTGGAATTGGTTCAGCGACAGCACGATCCTCACCACCGCGTGGATCAGCGGCATCGCCGGCCTGGCGTTCATTGGCCGCACGCTGCACGTGGCCAACCCGATTGTCGATCTGCGTGCCTTGAAGGATCGCAACTTCGCCCTCGGCTGCTTCTTTTCCTTTGTCACCGGGATTGGGCTGTTCGCGACGATTTACCTGACGCCGCTGTTCCTCGGCCGGGTCCGTGGCTACGGCGCGCTGGACATTGGCCTCGCGGTTTTTTCCACCGGGGTGTTCCAGATCCTGGCGATTCCGCTATACGCCTTTCTGGCCAATCGCATCGATTTGCGCTGGATCATGATGAGCGGGCTGGGACTGTTCGCGTTGTCGATGTGGGATTTCAGCCCGATCACCCACGACTGGGGCGCCAGGGAATTGATGCTGCCGCAAGCTCTGCGCGGGATTGCCCAGCAATTGGCGGTGCCTCCCGCCGTGACGCTGACCCTCGGCGGGCTGGCGCCAGCGCGGCTGAAACATGCTTCGGGGTTGTTCAACCTGATGCGCAATCTGGGCGGCGCGATGGGTATCGCCGCGTGCGCGACCATCCTCAATGACCGCACCAACCTGCACTTCACGCGGTTGGCGGAAAACCTCAACAGCACCAATGAAGCGCTCAATCAGTGGCTGTCCCAGGTCGGCAACAACTTCGCCGCCCTCGGCCAAAGCGGTGACGCCGGAGTCACCGCCAGCCTGCATCAACTGTGGTTGCTGACCTACCGCGAAGCGCAGACGCAAACCTACGGCGACGCGTTTCTGATGATCATGCTCTGCTTCATCATCGCCACGGCGATGGTGCCCTTGATGCGCAAGGTGCAACCACCGGCCGCGCCGTCAGCCGATGCGCATTGATCAGGCCTGGGGCATTTTTCGGAAGCCGACTGCGAGGCGATTCCAGGCGTTGATGGTGGTGATCGCCACGGTCAGATCGACCAGTTCCTTGGGGCTGAACTCGGCGATGGCCACTTCGTAGTCTTCGTCCGGGGCGTGGGTCTGGCTGAGCAGGGTCAAGGATTCGGTCCAGGCCAGCGCTGCACGCTCACGCGGGGTGAAAAATGGCGTTTCGCGCCACGCCGACAACGTGTACAGGCGCCGCTCGTCTTCGCCGCCCTTGCGCGCATCGGCGCTGTGCATGTCGAGGCAGAACGCGCAGCCGTTGATTTGAGAAGTGCGCAGCTTGACCAGTTCGATCAGGTTTTTTTCCAGCGGCAGTTTCGATACCGCAGTTTCCAGCGCGATCATGGCTTTGAGCGCGTCTGGCGAAGCGGTGTAGAAATCGATACGCGGTGTCATGGTGGGGCTCCGTCACAAGTGGGTGTGGAGCTAAGTTAATCCCGCGCAAGCCGCGAACAAATAGCCAATATCCCGGAAAAGCCCTAGGCCAGACAGCGGCCATCCGCCCAATCGCCCAAACCGCCAACCTGCTCACGCACGATTACGCAGCCACTGCAAAAAGCCCTTTTTCGGCACCACCACCGGTTCGTCCTCGGTCAACGCCTTGGCCTTGTGCAAACGGAAATCGAGCAAGGCTTTCATCGCGTCGTTGATGTCGTGGCGCGCGTCCAGGCACGGTTTGAGGTAGCTCTTCTCGATGCGGTACAGCGCGCAGAATGTCTTCGCGGTGAACTCGGCAGGCACCGAGGTATCGGACAGAATCCCGGCCTCGCCGATCACCTCGCCCGGCCCCATGCGCCCGGACTCGAATGGCGTGCCGTGGCGGGTCAACGTCACCGTGACCACGCCGGATTCGATGATGAACAAATGATCGCTGACCTCCGCCGCCGCGAGAATCGTTTCGCCGGCGCGGAAGGTTTGCAGGGTCATGTTCTGGCTGAAGGTGTCTTTCTCTTCCTCGCGCAGGGTCGAGAAAATTGCCGAGCTTTCCAGCAATGCCCGTGGCCGCGAAAAATTGCTCGGAGTGTTCGGCTCGACGCTCGACAGCAGATTGATCCCGGACGCCTGCAAGTGCCGGTACGCCAGGTCAAACAGCTGATTACGCACCGCGCGTTTCTGCTCCATCGAGGCGACAAATCCGCTGATTTCGTACTCCATGCCACTGCTGGTAGCGGTTTTCAGCGCGACACTCGGCGCCGGCCGATCCAGCAGAAAACGACAGCCCTGCATCGCCCGCTCCAGTGCTTCGACCACGGTGTTGGGTCGCGCGTGGGGGCTCAGTTGCAGGCTGATGGAGACGCCGAACATGTCGCTCGGGCGGCTGAAGTTGATGATTTTGGCTTTTGCCGCCAGCGAATTGGGAATCACCGCGAGGCTGCCCTGCGCGGTTTGCATGCGCGTGGCGCGCCAGTCGATGTCGGTGACCCGGCCCTCGGTGCCGTCGATGGAAATCCAGTCATCGATTTGGTAGGGCTTGGTGGTGTTGAGGACGATGCCGGAGAACACGTCGCTGAGGGTGCTTTGCAGCGCCAGGCCGACAATGATCGCCACCGCGCCGGATGTCGCGAGCACGCCTTTGACCGGCAGGTCGAGCACGTAAGCCATGGCCGCGATGATCGCGATGAGGAAAATCACCGCGCCGAGCAAGTCCTGGAGCAGCCGCCCGGTGTGCCCGACCCGTTGCATCATCACCGCGCCGAGCAGCACGGTCAGGGTCCGCGCGCCGAACAGCCACCAGCCAATCTGCAACCCGGTGGCGGCCAGGTGCAGCGGCACGTTGTCGGCCCACGGCGCCGGTTCCAGCGGGTTCAGGCCCTCGTTGAACAGCACGACGCTGAACAGCGCGAAGATCACCAGCCGCACCAGCAGTTTCCAATTGCTGCCGTTGCTGCTGATCAAGCGCCACAACCCCAGATCGATGAGGATCAGGATCAGCGCGGCCAACAAAGGATGAGCGGTGAGCAGTGACAGCATCAAGCAACTCCAGCAAAGGCCAATGACGCGAAGATCGCACATTGCGCACAGTGTAGGAGGATTTGATTAACTGAGAACAACACCAAGCCACTGTGGGAGTGATCTTGCTCCCACAGGGGATTTTGCGGGTGGCCGGGTTTAGTGGCTCATGCGGCCGAATTGGCCGGAGTGGAAATCGGCGAACGCCTGCTGGATTTCCGCTTCGCTGTTCATCACGAACGGCCCGTGACCGACAATCGGCTCGTCAATCGGCTCGCCGCTGAGCAGCAACACCACCGCGTCGTTGTTCGCTTCCAGGCTCAGTTGCTGGCCGTCGCGCTCGAACAACGCCAATTGCCCTTCGCGCGCCAGTTCGCCGCCATTGATCTGCACCGTGCCGCGCAGCACCACCAGCGCGGTGTTGCGCCCTTCGTGCAAATCGAGGGTCAGCAACTTGCCGGCATTCAGGCGAAGGTCCCAGACATCGATCGGAGTAAAGGTGCGCGACGGCCCGGTTTGCCCATCGAACTCACCGGCGATCAGGCGCAGGCTGCCGGCCTGATCCTGGAGCGGGATGTTCGGAATGTCGCGGTCAAGAACGGTCTGGTAACCGGCGTCGGCCATTTTGTCCTTGGCCGGCAGGTTGACCCACAGTTGGACCATTTCCATGTTGCCGCCGCGTTCGGCGAAGGCTTCGGAATGAAATTCCTCGTGGATGATGCCAGACGCGGCGGTCATCCATTGCACGTCGCCGGGACCTATTTTGCCGCCACCGCCGCTGGAGTCGCGGTGCTCGACTTCGCCGTCGTAGACGATGGTTACGGTTTCAAAGCCGCGATGCGGGTGCTGGCCGACGCCGCGCCGTTCGCGGGTCGGGGTGAATTGCGCGGGACCGGCGTGATCGAGCAGCAGGAACGGGCTGATGTGTTGGCCCATGGTGTCGTAGGAAAACAGCGTGCGAACGGGAAAACCGTCGCCGACCCAATGGGCGCGTGGACTGGTGTAGATACCGATGAGGTTTTTCATCGTGCCTCCGAAAAAGGTGGGTGACGCAATGAACCCAGCTTAAATCTGCAGGCATTGGTGCGCTAGACGGTAATAACCCACCACAGCGTTCTATCAGTGGGACGATGGATTTGTGGTAATGAGCGACGGTTGCCTTCGCGGGCAAGCCTCGCTCCTACGCGTTTGAGGGCCATTCATGACTTTCAGTAAACAGTGCTTTGCCCCATCGGCGGTTTTTCTCATGGATACGAGCGCGGATACTCGTGGCATTCCCACTGCAACCCTGGAGTCATTGATGTCTATTCCCGCATTCGGTCTTGGTACGTTTCGCCTGCAAGGTCAGGTGGTCATCGATTCCGTCAGCACAGGTCTTGAAACGGGCTACCGCGTCATCGATACCGCGCAAATCTACGACAACGAAGCCGACGTCGGCCAAGCCATTGCCGCCAGCGGCATCGCCCGCGAAGAACTGTTCATCACCAGCAAGATCTGGGTCGCCAACTTCGCCAAGGATCGCTTGATCGACAGCCTCGAGGAAAGCCTGCAGAAGTTACAGACCGACTACCTCGACCTGACGCTGATTCACTGGCCATCGCCGGACGACCAGGTGCCGGTCGAAGAATTCATGAGCGCCCTGCTTGAAGCGAAAAACCTCGGTCTGACCCGCCAGATCGGCGTGTCCAACTTCACCGTCGACCTGATGAAACAGGCGATTGCCGTGGTCGGCGCCGAAAACATCGCGACCAATCAGATCGAGCTGCACCCGTACCTGCAGAACCGCACAGTGGTGGAATTCGCCCAGAGCCAGGGCATTCAGATCACTTCGTACATGACCTTGGCTTATGGCGAAGTGCTGAAGGACCCGGTCATCCAGCAGATCGCCGAACGCCTGCACGCCACCCCGGCGCAAGTCACGCTGGCCTGGGCCATGCAATCGGGTTATGCGGTGATTCCGTCCTCGACCAAACGCGCCAACCTGCAAAGCAACCTCAAGGCCTGCGAATTGACCTTGAGCGACGCCGACATGGCGCTGATCGCCGGTCTGGAGCGCGGCCATCGCTTGACCAGCCCGAAAGGCATCGCACCGCACTGGGACTGATCGCCAGCGCTAACCGAGGCTCTGATCGAGACGCGTCATGCTCTGCTGCAGATGCTCGACCGCGTCATCGATCAGCGCCGCGCGCCCTTCCGCGCAGGCCTGCTCCAGCAGCTCGCAACCGTCGATCAGCAGTTGCGCCTGCACCATCCGCGCACCGCCCTTGATGCGGTGCGCCAAATCTTCAAGCTCCGCACGGTTGTCCGCGGCATGCGCCCGCAGCAAACGTTCGCGGTCCTCGCGATTGCTGATCGCCAGATCACGCCGCAACTGATTGATCAACGTGCGATCGCTGCCGACGTAGCGTTCCAGCCCGCTCAATTCGAACGCTGATTCCTCGCCGATCAAGCCTTGTTCCTTAGCAACGTCATCGGCAAACCGCGCCGCCAGCCACGCGCTCAAATCCGCCAGGCGAATCGGTTTGAACAGGCAATCGTCCATTCCCGCCTCCAGGCAACGGAGCTTTTCCTCGGGTTGCGCATTCGCGGTAAACCCCAGAATCAGCGTCGGCGGCAAGCCCTGCGCTTGTTCTTCATCGCGGATTGCCATTGCCAGTTCATAACCGCTGAGCGCCGGCATGTGGCAGTCGGTGATCAGCACGTCGAGCGGTTGCTTGCGCCACTCCTGCAAACCCTGCTCGCCGTCCTCGGCCTCGAGCACCCGATGCCCCAGATAGCTCAACTGGCGCGCCAGCAACAGCCGATTTGGCGGGTAATCGTCGACCACCAGAATCGCCAGTGAACGGCTGAATACCGGCGATTCCACGGTCTGCACATCGCTGGACAGCTGCGGCAGCAAGGTCGGCAAATCGACGCTGACTTCGACCGTAGTGCCGACGCCGAGCTCACTGTGCAACTGCAAGCGACCGCCCATCATTTCGCATAACGAACGACTGATTACCAGGCCCAGCCCCGAGCCGTGGCGCGCCGATTGCGCACTGTTGCCGGCCTGCACGAACGGGCTGAACAGGCGCTGCTGATCGACCGCGCTGATACCGATGCCGCTGTCGGCAATGCTCACCGTCACCGCCAGATGGTTGAACGGCCCAGGCTTGACGCGCAGGGTCAGGCTGACCTCACCTTTGCGAGTGAACTTCACGGCGTTGTTCAACAGATTCGACAGCACTTGCTTGAAACGCAGCGGGTCGACCAGCACATCGCAGTCGCTGTGAGCATCCAGATCAACCCGCCAGTCCAGCTCTTGCTGACGCGCCAGGCCCTCAAACACCCGACATACCGATTGCGCCAGTTCGTGCAGGTTGGCGCGTTCCGGGGTCAGCGACAGATGCCCGGATTCGATGCGCGCGATGTCGAGAATATCGCCGATCAGCAACAGCAATTGCTGCGCCGAACTGGACGCCACTTCAATCGCCAGACGATCGGTAACGCCCTCCTCCGCCCGTTTCAGCGCCAGTTCGAGCATGCCGATCAAGGCGTTCATCGGCGTGCGGATTTCATGGCTCATGGTCGCAAGAAACGTGGTTTTCGCGCGGTTGGCGTCGTCCGCGACTTGCTTGGCGTCGTGCAATTGCTGCAACCATTGCTGGCGCTGACGCAGTTGTCGACGCTGGCGGGCGATCCAGATCACCGCCAATAACAGCAAGGCACCGGCGACAGCGAAGCCCTGCAAAATCGCTTGGCGATGACGCAACCAATAACTGTCATCCACCGCCAGATCGCTGCTCCAGCGCGCGACCAGTTCGTTCATTTCCTGCGGCGAGATACTCAGCAACGCCTTGTTCAGGATCGAGCGCAATTCCAGTGCGCCGCGATCGGTAGCGAGGGCGATGTGCGCCGGTTCGTCGCCCACGGTGCTGCGGATGTGCAGCCGCTCGCGGTACTGCCGGGCGATCAGGTAACGCGCGACGATCAACGAACTGACCGCCACATCCGCCTGCCCCTTGAGCACCCATTCCATGCCTTGCGCCGGGCTTTGCGCTTCAATCAGACGCACGCCCGGGACGCGATTTTGAATAAACCCGGACAACGGGTGGCCACGGTAAATCGCCACGCGTTTGCCCGCCAGATCGTCGAGGGTTTGCGGGCTGCCGGGCGCCGTGGCACTGACCAGTACAAACGGATTTTTCAGATACGCGCGGGTGAAGCGCAACTCGGCCTCGCGTTCGACGCTCGGCGTGATCACCGGCAGCAGGTCGATTTCGCCGGCCTTGAGTTGCTCGACTTGCCGGTCCAGAGAATTGCCGCGCAGCACTTTGAAGTTCAGGCCGCTGCGCTGGCTGATCAGCGTCAGCAACTGCGCAGTCAGACCGCTGAAACGGCCCTGGGCGTCAAAAAATGTCAGCGGTGCAAAGTCTTCGATGGCGCCGACGGTGAGTATCGGATGCTCAGCCAGCCAGCGCTGTTCGCTGGCGCTCAATTGCACACTTTGCTGACCGGAATGGCTGACCCGGCCGGCACTCCAGCGCTGCTCGATGGCCGTGCGCTGATCCGGCGGAATCGCCGCCAGCGCGCGGTCGACAATCGCCGTCAACCGCGCATTGCTGCGGGCCAGCGCGAAGCCGAACGGGTTGGCCTCCAGAGCGGAAGGCCCGGCCAGATTCACGTTGTTCAGGTAGTTATTGTTGATCAGGTATTTGGCGCTGATGAGGTCTCCGAGGTAGACGTCATCCTGGCCGAACGCGACGGCACCGAGCGCTTCGAGCGTCGAGGGATAAAGGTGCACGCTCGCCTTGGGATACAACGCCGTGACACTCGACATCGGCAGATAGTCATCGACCATCGCGAGGCGTTTGCCGACAAGGTCGTCGGGCAAGCGCTCGTCGAGCCGCGTCACCAGCATCGGCTGGTCTTCGGCGTAGGCGCGCGAACGGGTCAATTGGCGGTCAGCGGCCTCGAAATTGTTCGAGGTGCCGAGCAAGTCCAGCTCATCGTGCTTGAGCGCCTGCATGGCCGCCTGACGATTGGCGTAGCGCCGAACCTGGATCTTTACGTGAAGCAATTGCCCGAGCAGATCGGCGTAATCGGCAGTAATACCCTCGAGTTGATCGGGATTGCGCGTGACCTCGAACGGCGGGTAGTCCGGCCCCGACACGCCCAGTCGCAGCACCCGTTTATTGCGCAGCCATTGCCACTCGGCTTCGCTCAGTTGCACCTCGTAACCGTCGACGGTCGAACGCCCGAGTACGTGCTGGATTTTCGGCTGTTCGAAAATTTGCTCCGATGCCTGAACCCCGCTGTGGAGCAGGAGCACGAGCAGGAACATGCACAGGAACACACCAATGCGCAGATTCTGGGACATTCAGATCAGGTGATTGCGTTTGGCAAATTCGCGCAGGTGCACTGCCGAGCTCACCCGAAGTTTGTCGATCAGCCGCGTCTTGTACGTGCTGACGGTCTTGTGGCTCAAGTGCATCACCTCGGCAATCGCCTTGTTGCTCAGCCCGCGCGCCAGGTGCTGACAGATCGTCAGTTCGCGATTGGAAAGTGAATCGATCATATATGCCTCGCTGTGCTGCACATTGTTCAACGATGCCGACGGTAATCGGGCGAAATAGGTGTAGCCGGCCATGACTGCCTGCACCGCTTTGTGCAATTGGCTGAGGTCGTTGGTTTTCGACACATAGGCCAACGCGCCGGCGCGCATGCAGCGCTCCTGAAAGTGCTGCGGGTCCAGCGATGAAAACGTCAGCACCCGACACGACAGCTCGCCGGTCTTGATCCGTTCCAGCACATCCAGGCCATCGAGCGACGGCATGACCAGGTCGAGCACCAACAGATCAGGCGAATGTTCACGCAGCAACGACATGACTTCGTTACCGCTGGAGGCCTCATGGATTTTCTTGAAACCTTCCTGCTCAAGCACGATTTTGACTGCGGCCCGTACAACCGGATGATCGTCCACAATCAGTGCAGACCTCATGGCAACTCCCTAGACGTGACAATTGCCCAACGCGGATTCCGGGACAGGCCCGGCCAGACGCAATGACTGCGCGATGACTTTTGCATGGGTGAAAAAGCAAAACTACCTGTCAGAACTGACAGTTCCGACGAACGGCAAGGCGCATTTGGGATTTGTACAGTTCGGTGAGCCAGGGTTGATCAGCGTCTTTGCACGGAGGATCGATAGCCGTCATTAACCGCTCGATGCCGACCTGATCAGGCAGGACTGCGTGACTGACCTGGACTTTCCCCTGCCCCGCGACAGGCATTGGCGAGCGCCGTGCCTGGGCGTTGTAGACCAGCGCATGACGAACCTGCGGGTTGTCGAGGAGAAACCCGTGCAGGCCCAACGTTTCGCCGGCCATTGAGGCATTGATGACCACCAGATCGAACGGCTCGCAGCCGTATTCGACCACCGTCAGCATTTCCTCCAGGCTTTGCACCGGGGCCACGCGGTAATAGCCCAGCGCATTGAACAGCCGCTCGATTTTCATCCGATGAAAATGTTGCTCGTCGGCAATCAGGATTCTTAAGGCTTTGTTCGGCATCGTTGGCCTCAGGGAGGTGGCAATTTCGTGAGGAGGCAAGGCTACGGAACACTTGGCGCTTGTTCTGTAGGACTTTTCCTAAAATTGCCGTCTCACTTCAGATCGTGACGCCCTGCGTTACCTGCACAGCGCAACGCGGAGCGTCCCCGGCGGCATTCCCCGCCTATTGCCAGCCGAACCGGCGGATGTAGAAGCCTTTGACGGCCTGCGTCAGGGCCATGTAGGCGAGCAATATCAGCGGCAGAAACACGAAGTACAGCGGCGGCAGTGCCTGCAGTTTGAAGTAATGCGCCAGCGGCCCCATCGGCAGGAAAATCCCGAACGCCATGATGATTGCGGTCATCACCAGCAACGGCATCGCCGCACGGCTTTGCAGGAACGGGATCTTCGGCGTGCGAATCATGTGCACGATCAACGTCTGGGTCAGCAACCCGACGACAAACCAGCCGGATTGAAACAAGGTCTGGTGCTGCGCGCTGTTGGCGTCGAACACGTACCACATCAGCGCAAAGGTGCTGATGTCGAAGATCGAACTGATCGGCCCGAAAAACAGCATGAAGCGCCCGACATCCGCCGGCTGCCAGCGTTGCGGTTGTTTCAGCATCTCGTCATCGACGTTATCGAACGGAATGGCGATCTGCGAAATGTCATACAGCAGGTTCTGCACCAGCAGGTGCATCGGCAGCATCGGCAGGAACGGGATAAAGGCACTGGCGACCAGCACCGAGAACACGTTGCCGAAGTTCGAACTGGCGGTCATTTTGATGTACTTGAGCATGTTGGCGAAGGTCCGCCGCCCTTCAAGCACGCCCTCCTCGAGCACCATCAGGCTCTTTTCCAGAAGGATGATATCCGCCGCTTCCTTGGCGATATCCACCGCGCTGTCCACCGAAATGCCAATGTCAGCCGCCCGCAGCGCCGGCGCATCGTTGATGCCATCGCCCATGAAACCGACGACGTGACCGTTGCCCTTGAGCAAGCGGACGATGCGTTCCTTGTGCGCGGGCGTCAGCTTGGCGAAGACGTTGGTGCATTCCACGGCAATCGCCAGTTCGGCGTCGCTCATGCCTTCGACGTCGCTGCCCAGCAGCAAACCTTGCTGTTCGAGCCCGACTTCACGACAGATCTTCGCCGTAACCAATTCGTTATCGCCGGTCAGCACTTTCACCGCGATGCCTTGTTCGGCCAGCGCACGCAGGGCTGGCGCGGTGCTTTCCTTGGGCGGATCGAGAAACGCGACATAGCCGATCAAGGTCATCTGCTGCTCATCGGCGACGCTGTACACCGTTTGCTCCTTCGGCGTCTGCCGCGCGGCGACCGCGACCACGCGCAAACCTTCTTCATTGAACGACGCCGTCACTGCACGAATCTGCGCCAGCACCTCATCCGTCAGCGGCTCATCGTCAGCACCATGGCGCACCCGCGTGCAACCGGCGAGAATTTCTTCCACCGCGCCTTTGCACACCAGCAAATGCTCCGGCCGATTGTGTTCGGCGACCACCACCGACATGCGCCGCCGGGTGAAATCGAACGGCACTTCATCGACCTTGGCGAACGCCGTCGCCACCGCCAGTTCGCGCTGTACTTCGGCGTGTTGCAGAACCGCCACGTCGAGCAGGTTTTTCAAGCCGGTCTGGTAGTAACTGTTGAGGTAGGCCATTTCCAGCACCTCATCACACTCTTCGCCCCAGACATCGACATGCCGCGCGAGGCAGATTTTGTCCTGGGTCAGGGTGCCGGTCTTGTCGGTGCACAACACGTCCATCGCGCCGAAGTTCTGGATGGCGTCCAGGCGTTTGACGATGACTTTTTTGCGCGACAGAAACACCGCGCCTTTGGCCAGGGTCGAGGTGACGATCATCGGCAGCATTTCCGGGGTCAGGCCGACCGCGATCGACAGCGCGAACAGCAAGGCCTGCATCCAGTCACCCTTGGTGAAACCGTTGATCAACAACACCAGCGGCGCCATCACCAACATGAAACGGATCAGCAACCAACTGACTTTGTTCACGCCATTCTGGAACGACGTCGGCGCGCGGTCGGTGGCGCCGACGCGCTGCGCCAACGCACCGAAATAGGTGCGATTGCCGGTGGTGACAATCACCGCGATGGCCGCGCCGGACACCACGTTGGTGCCCATGAACAGGATGTTGTCGAGGTCCAATGGGTTGAGCGTTGCGCCATTCTGCTGATGCGCGAATTTCTCCACCGGCATTGATTCACCGGTCATCGCCGCCTGACTGACGAACAGATCCTTGGCGCTGAGCACCCGGCAATCCGCTGGAATCATGTCGCCGGCCGACAGCACGATGAGGTCGCCCGGGACCAACTGCTTGATCGGCAACTCGCTGCGCGGCGCGCCCTGACGCAGCACGGTCGCGGTGTTGCTGACCATGGCTTTGAGCGCATCGGCGGCCTGAGTGGATTTGGCTTCCTGGCAGAATCGCAGCAACGTCGAGAGCACCACCATGGAGAAAATCACCACCGCGGCTTTGAGGTCTTCGGTCAGCCAGGAAACCAGCGTCAACAAGCTCAGGAGCAAATTGAACGGATTTTTGTAGCAGTGCCATAGGTGCACCCAGGCCGGCAGCGGCTGCTCGTGTTCTACTTCGTTCAGCCCGTATTGAGCGCGCAACGCATCGGCCTGGGCCGCGCTAAAGCCGTCGTCGCGGCTGCCAAGCGCTGCAAGCAGTCGGGCGGCATCGCTGTTGGCCGCGTTCAACAGGGTGTGCGCGAGGGTCGGCGGCATGTCGCGGCCGACGCGGGTGTCGGTGAAGCTTTCCAGTAACGCCAGGCGTCGGAAGTGCCGGGCTATATGGCGGTTACGCAGGAATCCGGCGAAGAATTCCTTGAGCACGATCAGGTTCATGGCAGTTGCCTCCCAGGGTCAGCCGGGAAACCGTCGAGCAGGCGTGTTGAGTCGCGGCGATGACGACGGGGACGTCGCGCATCACACGATTACGTGTCGATAAGAGGGGCATTGGGCCACGGACCGCAACTGGCCGTGAACAGCATGCCGCTGCTCGCTTTTCAGCAAGACAACGGCAGCGAAAACCTGCGCGTCAGCTTGCCGAGTAGGTGCCGGTTACTGCAACCGGCCGACAACTGTCACTCGAACAAGTACCCACTGTGGGTCTCCGTTAATGGATGAAAACGGGCGAAGCTTACGCCGCGATTTTCGGGGAGTAAATGCTCTGTGGCGGGGGGTTCGGGGGAATTTGAGGGTTCTTCAGGAAGGGTTCAGGATGATCGTTCCTACGCGGAGCGTGGGAACGATCAGGATTGGGGTTCAGCTGGCAGTCGCCAACAACAGATCCTTCACCGAGCGCACCTTGCCGCGGGATTTGTCGTGCTCGTACAGCGAGCCGGCGATTTCATCGGCGCGAATCGGCAGGATCGACAGCAAGGTGTCGCTCAGACCATGGCTCGCCTGGCAGAAGCCCTGCATGTAAATGCCAGCCTTGCAGCGCTCGTCGGTGATCAGCTTGTAGTTGCGATCAACTTCAAATTCACCCAGATATTCTTCCAGCGGCGCCAGCAGTTTGCGGTGCATCTGCCGCTCGTAACCGGTGGCCAGCACGACCGCGTCGTAATGCCGAACCGACACTTCACCCGTGGCGTTATTGCGCACCGCCAGTTCGATCCCGCGCTCGGTGGCGGTGGCTTTCTCGATAGTGGTCAAGGTGCGGAATGCGTGACGGGCAATCCCGGAAACCTTCTGCCGATAGAAGATGCCGTAGATGCGCTCAATCAAGTCAATGTCGACCACCGAATAGTTGGTGTTGTGGTACTCGTTGACCAGCCGCTCGCGCTCGCTGTTGGCCTGCTGGAACACCAGGTCGGTGAATTCCGGCGAGAACACTTCGTTGACGAACGGGCTGTCATCGGCCGGTTTCAGCGCCGAGCCGCGCAGGATCATGTCCACTTGCACCGACGGGAAGCTGTCGTTCAGATCGATAAAGGCTTCCGCCGCGCTCTGCCCGCCGCCGATGATCGCAATGCTCATCGGCTGATTGTTCACGCACGGCTGCTTGGCCATTTGCGCCAGGTATTGCGAGTGGTGGAACACGCGGCTGTCATCCTTGAGCGCCTTGAACGCTTCAGGAATACGCGGCGTGCCACCGGCGCTGACCACCACCGAACGGGTGGTGCGCACGTGTTGCTGGCCTTGGGTATCGCGCGAAATCACGCGCAGCGCTTCGACCTGCTGGTTGTGCAGCACCGGCTCGATGGTCAGCACTTCTTCGCCGTAACGACTCTGCGCTTCAAACTGGCCGGCGACCCAGCGCAGGTAGTCGTTGTACTCCATGCGGCACGGATAAAAAGTGCCGAGGTTGATGAAGTCCACCAGGCGCCCGTGGTGCTTGAGGTAATTGACGAACGAATACGGGCTGGTCGGGTTGCGCAGGGTCACCAAGTCCTTGAGGAAGGAAATCTGCAATTCGCTCTGCGTCACCAGGGTGTTGCCGTGCCAGCGGTAGTCGGCCTGCTTGTCGAGAAACAGCACATCCAGCTCACCCTGAATCGGCCCGCGCTCTTGCAGGGCGATGGCCAGCGCCAGGTTCGATGGGCCGAAACCGATGCCGATCAGGTCGTGAACGATGGGCGATGCAATTGCCTGTGTCATTTCCAGTGTCCTCTGGATGAACCCCTCAACAAGGGGAGGAAGCCTATGTGACCCGGTCGGCTTTGAGCAGCGCGGCAAGTCGTCTGTTGATTAGGAACGAGGACAATGAAAAAAAATTTAGCGAGAAGAGATCAGTGGGCGTCCCACTGCTTGATGCGCACGCGGCAATGTTTCATGGCGTTGACGATGTGTTTTTCGACCAGTGCGCGGGAAATCCCCAGATGCTCGGCAATCTCCGGGTGCGACAGGCCCTCAATCTTGCGCAGCAAAAAGCTTTCGCGGCACAGCGCCGGCAATTCCGCCAAGGCGCGCTGTAGCATCGCCAGGCGCTGGCCGTGATCGAGACTGGTGTGCGGCGATGGGGTGAAATAGCGCTCTTCGGTGTCGAGCACGTCCAGCGATTCGAGTTGGCGCAGCGAGTTGCGCCGATGATCGTCGATCACCAGATTCAGCGCAGTGCGATAAAGGAAGGCCCGGGGCTGCTCGATCGGCGTTTCGCTGGAACGTTCCAGCACTCGCACATAAGCGTCATGCACCACATCTTCGGCAACCTGACGGTTGCCCAGCTTGGCGTTCAGGAAACACACCAGCTCGCGATAGTAGTTTTCCAACATGACTCCCGGCCGCACGGGTGCGGTTTTCTGTCCTTGAGCCACATTTTCGCCAGCCAAAACAGGCAGTGGCACGATAGTGGCAGTTCGAGGTGCGTAATTTATAGTAATTCTCATATAGATTTAAAGTGTTGTTTCGATTTGACCGACAACTTGCCGCCAACCGCTGGGCGCGGGCAGCGCTAAATTTGTCGCTGCTTTCATCGTTTACAGGACAGCTCCCCGTCTCTGTCGCCCTGCGGCAGCGCCCAGCTGTCGCCTGATTGTGTGCGTCAGCTGCGCGACGGGCCGATTTCCATTGGCCGGAACCCTGCATGAAACGTCCCCGCACCGCACGACGCGCCTTGCTTGTTGCACTGTGTCTGATCCCCGTCATCGCCGTTGCCGCGTGGCAGATCCTGCCGCCGGGCCGTGATCAATTTGCCACGGTGCAAGTCAGTCGCGGCGATATAGAAAGCAGCGTCACGGCGCTCGGCACCTTGCAACCGCGGCGTTATGTCGATGTCGGCGCCCAGGCGTCGGGGCAGATCCAGAAGATTCACGTGGAAGTCGGCGACGTGGTCAAGGAAGGCGACCTGCTGGTGGAAATCGATCCGTCCACCCAACAGGCCAAACTCGACGCCGGACGCTTCTCCATCGACAACCTCAGAGCGCAGCTGCAAGAGCAAAAGGCTCAGCACGAACTCGCGCGGCAGAAATTCCAGCGCCAGCAAAACCTGGCGGCCGGCGGCGCCACCCGCGCCGAAGACGTGCAAACCGCACAGGCCGAATTGCGTGCGACGCAGGCGCGGGTCGACATGTTTCAGGCGCAGATCCGCCAAGCGCAGGCCAGTTTGCGCAGCGATCAAGCCGAACTCGGCTACACGCGCATTTATGCGCCCATGAGCGGCACCGTGGTCGCCCTCGATGCCCGCGAAGGCCAGACGCTGAACGCGCAGCAGCAAACCCCGCTGATTCTGCGCATCGCCAAACTGTCGCCGATGACCGTCTGGGCCGAGGTTTCCGAGGCGGATATCGGCCACGTCAAACCGGGCATGACCGCGTGGTTCACCACCCTCAGCGGCGGCAACCGGCGCTGGAACAGCACAGTGCGGCAGATTCTGCCGATCCCGCCGAAACCGCTCGACCAGACCAGCCAGGGCGGCGGCAGCCCGGCCAGTTCGAGTAAAAGCGGCACGGGCCGCGTGGTTCTCTACACGGTGTTGCTCGACGTCGATAACGCCGACAACGCCCTGATGGCGGAAATGACCACGCAAATATTCTTCGTCGCTGACCAGGCAAAAAACGTCTTAACTGCGCCGATTGCCGCACTACAGGCCAGCTCTCAGACCAGCTCCCAGACCAACATCCAGACCGCACAAGTGGTCGCGAAAAACGGCGCGATTCAACCCCGGCAAGTGCGCACCGGCATCAGCGATCGGCTGAAAGTGCAGATTGTCGATGGCCTCGAGGAAGGCGATCACCTGTTGATCGGCCCGGCTGACGGGAGTGGCGGCTGAATGCAGACGCCACTGATCGACCTGCAGGACATCCGCAAAGCCTACGGCGGCGGCGATTCACCCGAAGTTCACGTATTGCGCGGCATCGATCTGGCGATTCATGCCGGCGAGTTCGTGGCGATTGTCGGCGCTTCCGGCTCGGGCAAATCGACCCTGATGAACATCCTCGGCTGCCTCGACCGCCCGACCTCCGGCGAGTATCGCTTTGCCGGGGAAAACGTCGCCGGGCTCGACAGCGATGAACTGGCCTGGCTGCGCCGCGAAGCGTTCGGGTTTGTGTTCCAGGGTTATCACCTGATCCCGTCGGGCTCGGCCCAGGAAAACGTCGAGATGCCGGCGATCTACGCCGGTTTGCCCGCCGCCGAGCGTCACGCCCGCGCCGCCGCCCTGCTCGACCGCCTCGGCCTCGCGTCGCGCACCGGCAACCGTCCGCACCAATTGTCCGGCGGCCAGCAGCAACGGGTGTCGATTGCTCGCGCGTTGATGAACGGCGGCCACATTATTCTCGCCGACGAACCGACCGGCGCCCTCGACAGCCACAGCGGCGCCGAGGTGATGGTTTTGCTCGATGAACTGGCGAGCCAGGGCCACGTGGTGATCCTGATCACCCACGACCGCGAAGTCGCGGCGCGGGCCAAACGCATCATCGAAATCCGCGACGGCCTGATCATCAGCGACAGCGCCCGCGACGACCCTGCGGCGCAAATTTCGGCCAACCCCGGCGCGCTGCAAGCGGTGGATTTGCGCAAGCGCCTGAGCGAAGGTGCCGAAGCCACCGGCGCCTGGAAAGGCGAGCTGGTGGATGCCGTGCAAGCGGCGTGGCGGGTGATGTGGATCAACCGGTTCCGCACCGCCCTGACGTTGCTCGGGATCATCATCGGCGTGGCGTCGGTGGTGGTGATGCTGGCGGTCGGCGAAGGCAGCAAGCGCCAGGTCATGGCGCAAATGGGCGCGTTCGGTTCGAACATCATTTACCTGAACGGCTCGGCGCCAAACCCGCGCACGCCGCCCGGCGTGGTCAGCCTCGACGACGTTGCCGCGCTGACCAGCCTGCCGCAGGTGCGGCGGATCATGCCGGTCAACGGTGCGGAAGCGGGCGTGCGCTTCGGCAACGTCGACCACATGAGTTACGTCGGCGGCAATGACACCAATTTCCCGCAGATTTTCAATTGGCCGGTGGTTCAGGGCAGCTATTTCACTGACGCCGACGAACGCAACGCCGCCGCCGTCGCGGTGATCGGACACAAGGTCCGGACCAAATTGCTGAAGGATGTCGCCAACCCGATCGGCCAATACATCCTGATCGAAAACGTGCCGTTCCAAGTGGTCGGAGTGCTCGCGGAGAAAGGCGCCAGCTCCGGCGATTCCGACAGCGACAACCGCATCGCCATTCCCTATTCGGCGGCCAGCGTGCGCCTGTTCGGCACGCACGATCCGGAATACGTGGTGATTGCCGCCGCCGACGCGCGCAAGGTCAAGGAAGCGGAAACCGCGATCAAACAATTGATGCTGCAACTGCACAACGGCAAGCAGGATTTCGAACTGACCAACAACGCGGCGATGATTCAGGCCGAAGCGCGCACGCAGAATACCTTGTCGCTGATGCTCGGCTCGATTGCCGCGATTTCGCTGCTGGTGGGCGGCATCGGCGTGATGAACATCATGCTCATGACCGTGCGCGAACGCACCCGCGAAATCGGCATTCGCATGGCCACCGGCGCTCGTCAGCGCGACATCCTGCGGCAGTTTCTGACTGAAGCGGTGATGCTCTCGGTGGTCGGCGGGTTGGCCGGAATTGCTTTGGCGTTGATCGTCGGCGGCGTGCTGGTGCTCAGCGAAGTCGCCGTGGCGTTTTCCTTGATGGCGGTGTTTGGCGCCTTCGGTTGCGCGCTGGTGACCGGCGTTGTCTTCGGCTTCATGCCCGCCCGCAAAGCTGCCCGGCTCGACCCGGTCACGGCCCTTACCAGTGAATGATCGATCTATGAAAGCGCAACTCAGTCTCTTGACCCTTTGCCTGCTGCTTGGCGCGTGCGCCAGCCCTGCCCCGCGCCCGGACAGCGGCGTGACGGCGCCCGCCGCGTGGCAATCGCCGCACAGCCAAAGCACCGCGCAGAGCAATCGGCAATGGTGGACGCAGTTCGGCAGCCCGCAGCTCAATCGTCTGATCGAACAGGCGCAAGTCGGCAGTTTTGACCTGGCGGCAGCGGTTGCTCGGGTGCGTCAGGCGCAGGCAGGCACGGTGATTGCCGGTGGTTCGCAGTTGCCGGAGATCAAGGCCGGGACCAATGCCAATCGGCAAAAACTGTTACGCGGCAATGGCTACAGCCAGCTCGATGTCGACAACAACGACAAGGCCGTCGATTACTTTGACGCCAACCTCAGCGCCAGTTACGAAATCGACTTCTGGGGCGGCCAGCGCGCCTCACGCGACAGCGCACAGTTCGCGCTGAAGGCCAGTGAATTTGATCAGGCGACCGTGGAGCTGACGTTGCTCAGCGGCGTCGCCAACAGTTATGCGCAAGCGTTGTCGTTACGCGAGCAAAAACGCATTGCCGAACTCAATCTGGCCAACGCCCAGAGCGTCTTGAAGCTGGTGCAAACGCGCTTTGATTCGGGCTCTGCCACGGCGCTGGAACTGGCGCAGCAGAAAAGCCTGGTCGCGGCGCAGCAGCGGCAACTGCCGACGGTGCAGCAACAGGCCCAGGACGCGCTGATCAGCCTCGCCGCCCTGCTCGGACGCCCGGTGCAGGAATTGGCGACGATCGACGAATCTTTCGATCAACTGCAGTGGCCAGTGATCGGCACAGGCGTGCCCAGTGAGTTGCTCAGCCGTCGCCCCGACATTGCCCGCGCCGAGGCGCAACTGGCCGCCGCCCAAGCTGACGTCACTGTTGCCCGCGCGGCGATGCTGCCGGCGCTGACCCTCGGCGCCAGTCTCGGTTCAGGGTCAAACATCGCCGCCGAGCTGTTGCGCAGTCCGTTCTATAACCTCACTGCCGGGCTGGCGGCGCCGATCTTCAACAACGGCCGCCTCGGCGCCGAACGCGACAAAGCCACGGCGCGTCAGGCAGAACTGCTGGAAATCTATCGCGGGGCGATCATCAATGGCTTCGCCGACGTCGAAAAAGCCCTGAACAGCATTGATGGGCTGGACCAACAACGGCAGTGGCAGAGCGAAGAACTGAGCCAGGCGCAAACTGCCTTCAACATTGCGCAGAACCGCTATCAGGAAGGCGCTGAGGATTTGCTGACTGTGCTTGAGACGCAACGCACGTTGTACGCCGCGCAGGATTTAAATGTGCAACTGCGGTTGTCGCGGCTGCAAGCAAGCGTCGCACTGTACAAGGCACTCGGCGGCGGCTGGCAGGCGCTGTAATGCCAAGGACGCCGTCGCGTGCAGATTTGGATTTGTGGCGAATACATTACTTGTGAACGCTGAAGATCAATTGTAGGAGTGAGCCTGCTCGCGATGGGGCTCGCACATCCAGAATCTCCAGCGACTGACACACCGCTATCGCGAGCAAGCTCGCTCCCACATTTGGATTTGTGGTGAACACATTATTTGTGGACTCTGGAGATCCCCTGTGGGAGCGAGCTTGCTCGCGATGAGGCAGGCACATCCAGCATCTCTGGCAACTGACACACCGCAATCGCGAGCAGGCTCACTCCTACATTTGGATTTGTGGCGCACACACTATTTGTGAACGCTGGAGATCCCCTGTGGGAGCGAGCTTGCTCGCGATGAGGCTGGCACATCCAGTATCTCTGGCGTCTGACACACCGCCATCGCGAGCAGGCTCACTCCTACATTTGGATTTGTGGCGCACACACTATTTGTGAACGCTGGAGATGCCCTGTGGGAGTGAGCCTGGTCGTAACGCGGAACTCAGACCTGCCGCTGCCGGACTTTCAGATGACGCGCATACCACGGGCGTTGCGGTACGCGGCGGAACAGGCTGGCGAGTTTTTTGTCGTCTTCGCTGAAGGTGATGCGCAGTGCGAGCTTCATGGTTTCCGGGTCCATTTCCACGCTCTTGCCGGCCTGCAACCCCGGCGTGGTGCTGCAGCCGTGGGTGCTCGGGCCGAGCCACGGGTCGTCGATTTCAACGAAACGGCCCGGCGCGAACCACGGCACACCGTTGACCTCAAGCCGCGTGACCTCGCCCGGATGAAAGCGCTCGTGCGCGCGGAACCAGTCTTCCAGTCGATCATCGATCCAGCCGTGGAAGTGCCAGAACACCGGGCTCACATGTGATGAAAACGGGTCGCCAAGAAAGTCATTTTCCGCCCCGAACCAGCGCGCGGAAAAGTCCGATGGGTCCCTGGCGAACGGCACCGGTTGCCCATTCGACGGATCGCGCGGCACCGACGCCCAGCGCATGTGCAGCCAGTCGTGCAGGCCCAGTTCGACTTCCGAACCGAACTGCCCCAACGTCAACTTCGACAGATAACGCGGATCGCGGTACTGCGATTCCCAGACCTGGAAGTTGCTGTGATAGGTCTCGGCGGTCTTGATGTCACTGACCCACTGGGTGTAATCGGCGTCCTCGCTGGCCAGCCAGGTCGGCGGCAGCGAGGCGCCGTCGTGGTTATCGAAATAACGTGCGAAACCCTGACGGTCGCGCTCCAGTTCCGGTTGCGGCATCGGAAAACTCGGCCAGGATGGCAAGTCCTGCATCGAGCGCGCCGTGCCGAGCATGTGGCGGTGCATGAAGAAAAAATCCACACCGGAGCCATTGCGATCCTTGCGCGGGCCACGGGCATCGCGCTCCTTGTCGCGCGGGCCGGGTTGCCAGCCAATGCCGCGCAACGCCCCGCGCTTGTCTTCGGAAAGGGTGTGCCATTTGTCCCGCGAGGCGTGCCACAACTGGTGGAACAAACGATGTTCCGGCGACGTCAGCCACGCCAGCAGTGTCGGATTGAGGCCGGTGCGTTCGCGCGCTTCAGGGAACAGGCATTTGTGCGCGACAAACTGGCTGTCCAGCGCCGGCAAACCGAGTGGCCGGTCCAACCGCAACAAGCGCCCGCTGAGGGTGCCGCTGCCGGCATTGCCGAAATCCGCCCAGACTTCGTCAAGGGTGACCGCCAATTCATACGCAGCGGCGCCGTTGGCCGATTGCGTATCGACCAGGCGCCAGTACATCTCGCCGGGTTTGCTCGACAGCAGATCACCGATCACCCGATAACGCGGTTCGCCGTCGCTGCGCAACTGCTGCGCAGTGTCCACGCAGCCGCGCAAGCCCCGGCCACGCTGGGCAATGTCGAGAAACAGCTGCAAGCCCTGCAACGGCAACCCGTCGAGCCCCGGCTGCGCCCCGTCAAACCGGATATCCCAAACCCCGCGCAGCGAGTTCGCCAAGTGCTGGCCGGCCGTATCCGCGAGATCGACAGTCGCCTCACCGGGGGTGATCGTCGGGTCCGGTTTGGTCCATTCGCGATGCCCATAATAAGCCGCAGGCACGGCGGCGCCGGTCAGCGCCAGACCCGCCATGAACCATCGTCGAGAAATCGTCATTGCCCTACCTGTGTCAGCCATGAAGCAGGCTTTATCCAAGCTAGAACGTTCAACCGCAGGACAAATTTAAGCGCTTGGCTGTAAGCGCGAGGCTTGCCCGCGAAGAGGCCCGAACAAACACCTAAATTCTTGCCCCAGCCACTCGTTCATCCCAGATAGCAAAGGCCCCTGCGTTGGCACCGGGGCGGCGAACCTGACTGAGACGGCAATGACAAAACCACGTTCGAAAAAGGCTCTTTACATCGGCCTGCCGCTGGCCCTGGCGATCAGCGCCGGTGCCGGTTTTGCGGTTTGGAATCACTGGTTCAAGGACAACCCCGGCTACCCGGTCAAGGTAATGAAACAGGCCGACGAGCTGCACGAACGCATGTTGTCCTTCGACAGCCACATCAGCCTGATGCAAAACTTCGGCACCCAAGGCAACGAGGCCGACAAGGATGGCGAAGGCCAGTTCGACCTGGTCAAAGCCAATCGCGGGCACCTCTCCGGCGCCGCCCTGACGATTTTCGGCTGGCCGGAAATGTGGAACGGCCCGAACGCGCCGCACAAGCCTACCGCCGGGTTTGTCGAGGAGGCCCGCAACCAACAGGAGATCCGCTACAAAATCATCACCGGCATGGTTCGCGATTTCCCCAATCAGGTCGCCATCGCCTATACCCCCGACGATTTCCGTCGCTTGCACGGTGAAGGCAAGTTCGCGATTTTCATCAGCATGCTCAACGCCTATCCGCTGGGCCACGACCTGAACCTGCTGGACCTGTGGACGGCGCGCGGCATGCGCATGTTCGGCTTCAGCTACATCGGCAACAACGACTGGGCCGACTCGTCGCGTCCGCTGCCGTTTCTGAACGATTCGCCAGACGCGCTCGACGGCCTCTCGGATCTGGGCAAACAAGCGGTCAAGCGCCTGAATGACCTTGGGGTGATCATCGATGTTTCGCAGATGTCGACCAAGGCCCTGGAGCAAGTCGCGCAACTGAGCCGCACGCCGCTGGTGGCCTCGCACTCGGCACCGCGGGCGATGGTGGATATTCCGCGCAACCTCAGCGACAAAGAACTGCAACTGATCAAGCACAGCGGCGGCGTGGTGCAGATTGTCGGTTTTTCGCAATACCTGAAACCGCTGACCCAACCCACCCAAGACAAACTCAACGACCTGCGCAAACGCTTCGACCTGCCGCCGCTGCCCAACCTGGCGATGGCGCTGATGCCGGGTGACCCGATCATCTCGGCGTGGTCCGAGCAAAAGTTCGGCCAGTACGCCAGTGGCCTCTACGCGATTCTGGAGGAAGAACCCAAGGCCAGCCTCAAGGACTTCGGCGACGCGATCGAATACACCGTGCGCAAGATCGGCATTGATCACGTCGGCATCAGCTCTGACTTCAACGAGGGCGGCGGCATCAAGGGCTGGGAAAACGTCAGCGAAATTCGCAACGTGACCGCCGAACTGCTGTCGCGCGGCTATTCCGAAGCGGACATCGCCAAGCTCTGGGGCGGCAACTTCCTGCGTGTCTGGGACCAGGTGCAAAAAGCCGCCAGACCGGCGCAAATCTCGCAGCAGGACCAGAGCAAGCCATGAGTGATCGTCGAACCTTTTTGAAACAGGCCGGCATCCTCGCCGCCGGCCTGCCGTTGACTGCCGGCCTGCACCGCAGCGCCAATGCAGCCCTCGCCAATAACCCGCACAACGCCATGCCGGCGCCGCTGCCCCGGAACAAATGGGCGCAGTTGCGCCAGTTGTTCGACCAGGATCCGGACTACCTGCACTTCTCCAATTTCCTCATCACCTCGCATCCCAAACCGGTGCGCGAGGCCATCGAAATGCACCGCGCAGCCCTCGATAAAAACCCCGGACTGGCGATGGATTGGGACTTGGGGGTGATCGAGCAACGCGAAGAAGACGTGCGCGTGTGGGCCGGTCGCTACTTGCAGGCCGACGCCAAACAGATCGCGCTGACCGGCAGCACCACCGAGGGCCTGGCGATGATTTATGGCGGCCTGCACGTGCGCCCGGATCAGGAAATCCTCACCAGCGTCCACGAACACTACGCCACGCACACCATCCTCGCCCTGCGCACCCAGCGTGACGGGACCAAGGTGCGCAAGATCAAACTGTTCGAAAACCCGCAGACCGTCAGCAAGGAAGAAATCCTCGCGGCTATCGACCGCAGCATCAAACCCGAAACGCGGGTGCTGGGCATGACGTGGGTGCAATCGGGCAGCGGTGTGAAAACCCCGATCGCCGAGATCGGCGCACTGGTGGACAAGCACAACCGTGGCCGCAGCGATCAGGACCGGATCATTTATCTGGTGGACGGCGTGCATGGTTTTGGCGTCGAGGACCTGAGTTTCCCGGCCATGAACTGCGACTTCTTTATCGCTGGCACCCACAAATGGATGTTCGGCCCGCGCGGTACCGGCATCGTTTGCAGCCGCAGCGCCGAGGTCAAATACGTCACGCCGATCATTCCGACCTTCTCCGAAGCCACGGCGTTTTCCACCACCATGACGCCCGGCGGTTATCACTCGTTCGAGCACCGCTGGGCGCTGAATGAGGCGTTCAAATTGCATCTGCAATTGGGCAAGGCTGACGTGCAGGCGCGTATCCACGCACTCAACGACTACATGAAAAAACGCCTGCTGGCGCATCCGCAGATCGAACTGGTCACGCCGCTAAGCCGCGAGCTGTCGTCAGGTTTCAGTTTCTTCCGGGTCAAGGGCAAGGACGCCGACAAGATCGCCGCTTACCTGATGCAGAACCGCGTGGTCGCCGATGCGGTGGACCGCGATGTCGGGCCGGTGATCCGCACCGCTCCGGGGCTGCTGAATACCGAAGCCGAAATCGACCGTTTCATGGTCTTGCTCGGCACCCAGCTCGGCTAAACATGCGCCAGCACAACCCAACCCAACCCCTGTGGGAGCGAGCTTGTGTGGCGAGGGGGCTTGCCCCCGTTGGAGCGCGAAGCGCTCCCAGAAGCGCTCCCAGAACCCACGACTGCGGTGCATCAGGCATACCGCATGCGATGGTTTTGCGACTGCTTCGCAGCCGAACGGGGGCAAGCCCCCTCGCCACACGAGCATGCTGCCACAGGAATGTATTGCGCACCGGCGGTGCCCGCCCCACCCGACTCCTTTTACCTTTGCCTTTTATCTTTGTATCGAGAGAGATGATGAACAGTGAGCTGCGTAGTTTTTCCCTGAAGACGCTCCCCGCACTGGCTTTCGCCGCCGTCGCCAGCCTGCTGCCGGGCGTCGCCCAGGCCGCTGAACCGGCGCAACCGGGCAAGGTGTTCAAGGATTGCAAGGACTGCCCGGAAATGGTCGTGCTGCCCACGGGCACCTTCACCATGGGCACGCCGGACAACGAAGTCGGACGCGAGCCGGATGAAGGTCCGTTGCACCCGGTGACCTTCGCCAAACCGCTGGCCATCAGCCGCTTCCAAGTGTTGGCCGGCGAGTGGGACGCCTATCTGCGCGACACCGGTTACGTGATGCCCGATGGCGATACGCGCCCCGGCCGCGAGTGCAAGGCTGGCGTGCCGCGCTACGAGCGCACGGCCAAACATCCAGCGGTGTGCATGGACTTCCCCGAGGCCAACGCCTACGTGGAATGGCTGTCGAAAAAATCCGGCAAAACCTACCGACTGGTCAGCGAATCCCTGCGTGAGTACGCCGCGCGCGCCGGCAGCAGCGGGCCGTTCCCCTTCCCGTTCGATGAAGGCAAGGAATACAGCATCGCCAAACACGCCAACACCTACGGCGCCGCCGACGGCTACAACTTCACCGCGCCGGCCGGCAGCTTCCCGGCCAACGCCTTCGGCGTGTACGACATGCACGGCAACATCTATGAGTGGACTGCCGATTGCTACAACGAAAACTACCTTGGCGCCCCGAGCG
>NZ_MKGS01000153.1:0-43947 GCF_002836905.1 Pseudomonas sp. 43NM1
GGATAACGAAAACCGACATTCTCGAAACGCAGCCCGTCACCCGGCAGCGCGCCGACCGTGAGGTGGCCGGTGTCGCTGACCACCGGTTCGGCGAGGTATTCGTAAAGGCTCGACAGATAAAGCCCATCCTCGTACAGACCGCTGATCGCGCTGAGGCTGCTGCTGACGGCGGTTTGTCCCTGTTTGAACAGCACCAGGTACATGGTCATCTGCCCAAGGCTGATCTGGCCGTGCACGGTGTCGACCACCACCCACGCATACGCGAGGTAGAACGCCCCGGTGCCGAGCAAACCGAGGAGAAATCCCCAGCCATCGCGGCGCAGGGTCAGTCGGCGATCCTCGGCGTACAGCCGCGCAAAAGTGTCGCGATAACGCTTCAACAACAACGGCGCGAAGCCGAATAGCTTGACCTCTTTGATGAAGCCTTCGTGGGACAGCAACGTCTCGATGTAACTCTGCTGCCGACTCTCCGGCGCACGACGGGTAAACAGGCGAAACGCATCCCCGGAAAAATGCGCCTCGGCAAAGAACACCGGCAACGCACCGACCACCAGCAACACCAGCGCCCACGGCGAAAAATGCACCAGCAATACGCCGAAGCTGATCAGCACAATCAGGTTCTGGATCAGCCCCAGCGACTTCATCACCAGCGCCAGCGGCCGAGTCGACGCCTCGCGCCGCACCCGCACCAATTTGTCGTAAAACTCCGAATTCTCGAACTGCACCAGCGACAACGTCTGGGCCTTCTCCAGAATCATCGTGTTGACCTTCTGCCCCAACTGCACCCGCAACAACGACTGCTGCACCGACAACGCCCGCTGCGTCGCGCTCAACAAAGCGAGCACGCCCGCCTCCATCAACACAAAACGCACCACCGGCCACAACGGCGCACTGCCCTGCTGCGCGTGCAACTGCATCGCCGCCACCACCGCATCGACAATCCGCTGGCCGAGCCACGCCGCCAGCGCGGGCAGTACACCGGCGATCAAGGTCGCGAGGACGAGCCCGAGAAACAGCCCGCGCGAAGTGCCCCACACCAGGAGCAAGGCGCGTTTGGACTGGTCGAGCAGCGAGGTGAAGCGTGTGAGGGTTGGCATAGGGCGGCGGGCTCTGCGAGGACGGCGGCGATCTGGGCGAAGGCGCCATGGTACTTCAGCTGACAGCGACGGCGGCGATTGCTGCGGCCGTCGCGCTAATGCGCAGTGGTTTGAAGCCTGCAAAGGGTTGAGCCTGAGGGCATAATGGCGGCCCCTCAAAACACCAAAAGGATTTCGTGTGTTATCGCGCCTCAATACCCTCTGGACATGGCTGTACTACGCGATGAGCTGGCTCGTCGTTCTCGTGCTGATCTTGCACCACGCCTTTTACGACTGGTTGTTGATGGAACCCATCGACGTCGGCGGCACGTTCATGGGCGGCGGCATGGCGATTCAGCTGTATTTATTCGGCTGGATCGTCGCCACGCTGGGCATCATCGTTGCGGTGTTATTGCGTTTGCCGGGCGCGATGTGGGGCTGGATCGGCGCCGGCGTTGTGCCTTTGGGATTCGGAGTCTGGTGGCAAGTGAATTATCCGGACAACGCTGAACAGGTGATCTACAGCGTCAGTCAGCACGAAATCGGCAGCTTCATGTTGATCGGCGTTTTATTGCTGGCGAGCGGATTGTACGTTCGCGCACGCCGCAAACCCCGCGCCCCGGACCCCGAGCAGATGCCCGTGCAATTCATCGCCGCACTGCTGTTGGCCGGTTTTTTTATTGGCGTGCCGATGGCGATTTATAAACAGCAGACGATGCCTAATTGCGCGTTCAGCAAAGAGGGTCAGCAACTGACGGTTTGCCTGGGCGATGACGACAACGAACGCGTGATCGTCGACTGATCGCGCGGGCAATAAGCCGCCGCGCCGCTATAGAAAAAACGTCTGAATAAACCCGGCAGGATCTGACCTCTAAGGCTTTGCTAATTGAGGTCGAACCCCATTGAAGTTGAAGGCCGCCCTGGCCTTCAGCTCACTCGGTAACCGGGAGCACACCATGAAAATCAATCCCTATCTGATATTCAACGGCGACTGCAAAGCCGCGTTCACTTTCTACGCCCAGGCCCTGCCCGGCCAAATCGACATGATGATGACGTTCGGCGAAAGCCCGGCGCGCGAACATGTGCAGGCGGACTATTACAACCTGATCATCCATACCAGCTTGTCGGTTGGCGACCAGTCGATCATGGGCTCGGACACCACCCCCGACCGCCCCACCGACGACATGGCCGGCTGCTCGATCTCGCTCAACGTCGACAGCATCGCCGAGGCCGAACGCGTCTTCGGCGCACTGGCGGACGGCGGCAGCGTGCAGATGCCGCTGGAGCAAACCTTCTGGGCGGCACGATTCGGCATGCTCGTGGACCGCTTCGGGGTTTCGTGGATGGTCAACTGCGAAAAGGAACAGTGATCCTACAAAACACCTGATCCCCTGTGGCGAGCGGGCTTGCCCGCGTTTGAGTGCGCAGCGCTTGCAGGATTTTTGGGGCCGCTGCGCAGCCCAACGGGGGCAAGCCCCCTCGCCACACGGGGTGGTGGTGTAGCGAATACCGTTGTGGCTCTGCCGGGATGGTCACGGCGAAGAATGGCCCGACCTCCGGGAACGCCCGATACCCTGTGGCGAGCGGGCTTGCCCGCGTTTGATTGCGCAGCGCTCACAGGATTTTGGGGCCGCTGCGCAGCCCAACGGGGGCAAGCCCCCTCGCCACAGGGGGGGTTGGTGTAACGAATACCGTTGTGGATCTGCCGAGCTGGTCACGGGCAAGAATGACCCAACTTCCGGGAACACCCGATACCCTGTGGCGAGCGGGCTTGCCCGCGCTTGAGTGCGCAGCGCTCACAAGATTTTGGGGCCGCTGCGCAGCCCAACGGGGGCAAGCCCCCTCGCCACAGGGGGTGGTGGTGTAGCGAACTGGGTGGTGGCTCTGCGGGAATGATCATTGGCAAGAATGACCCAACTTCCGGGAACGCCCTATACCCTGTGGCGAGCGGGCTTGCCCGCGTTTGAGTGCGCAGCGCTCACAGGATTTTGGGGCCGCTGCGCAGCCCAACGGGGGCAAGCCCCCTCGCCACAGGGGGGGTTGGTGTAGCGAATACCGTTGTGGCTCTGCCGGGATGGTCACGGGCAAGAATGGCCCAACTTCCAGGAACACCCGATACCCTGTGGCGAGCGGGCTTGCCCGCGTTTGAGTGCGCAGCGCTCACAGGATTTTGGGGGCCGATGCGCAGCCCAACGGGGGCAAGCCCCCTAGCCACAGAGATTGGGTGTTGGCTCGGTTCGCATCGGGCTTGATGGCAACTCTATAGGTGTCTGCTACCGTCAACCCGACGTTTCGCGTGGTGTTGTCGGAGGCTGGATGAATCATCTGCTGCTCGCATTGATCGTATTCATTTGCCTGTTCGGCAGCGCACTGGTCGGTTCGGCGGTGCGGCAGCGTTTGCCTTCGCATCATTTGAGCGACGATTCGGTCGCGGTCCTGAAACTCGCCACGGGCCTGATCGCCACCATGTCCGCGCTGGTGCTCGGTTTGCTGGTGTCTTCGGCCAAGGGCACCTTCGAAACCACCAATGCGCAACTGGAGGGTGCGGCCGCCAAAGTTGTCGAGTTTGATCGGGTGCTGGCGCGCTACGGTCCGTCGGCCCAGCCGATCCGAACGCAGCTTAAGCACAATTACGCGGAGATCGTGCAAATCCTCGCCTCCCGGGATGAGTCGAGACTGGCGCTGCTCGACAGCCCTGAGGCGATCAATCGCTCGGAAGCGCTGCAACAACAAGTCGCCGACCTGTCCCCCGCCACCGACAATCAACGCGTCCTCAAGGCCTCGGCCCTGCAGATGATGGACGCGGTGTTTGCCGCGCGTTGGCTGACGGTGTTGCAGGCCAATCAGTCGATCCCGCCGGTGATGCTGGTGATTCTGATCTCGTGGCTGTCGATCATCTTCGGCTCGTTCGGCCTGTTCGCGCCGCGCAACGGCACGATTGTGGTGGTGCTGATGCTCTGCGCCGGGTCGACCGCGGCGACGATTCTGCTGGTCGAAGAGCTGAATCGGCCGCTGGACGGGTTGATCAGCGTGTCGCTGGAACCGATGGTGCATACGCTGGAACGGTTGGGGCAGTAATCCTGAATCGCAGACACGCCGTAGTCCCCCTGTAGGAGTGAGCCTGCTCGCGATGGCGGTTGATCATTCAACATCGATCTTGGCTGATCGGACGCCATCGCGAGCAAGCTCGCTCCCACAGGGGTGGTGGTGTTTTGGCGATAGCGTTTCCCCCGCGACATCCTGTCCATCTGCTGCCGGTAGTACACCGCAACCCTCGGCTGGTAACCTGCGCGCTGCTCTTTCAATGATGACGGTGACGCATTTGATCAGCAGTACCCCAACGCTGGCCCGCAATATCGATGGCAAAGCCATTGCCGCCCTGGTGCTGGAAGAAGTTCGCGCAGAGGTCGCAGGCCTTGCCGAACAGCAGATTTTCCCGGCGCTGGCGGTGGTGCTGGTCGGTGATGACCCGGCCAGCCACGTTTACGTGCGCAACAAAATGCTGCGGGCCAAGGAAGTCGGGATCCGCTCGCTTGAGCATCGCCTGCCGGACACTGCCAGCCAGACGCAGGTGCTGGAGCTGATCGCGCAATTGAACGCCGACGTCACGGTGAATGGCATTCTGGTGCAACTGCCGCTGCCGGCGCATATCGATGAAGCGGCGGTGATTCACGCCATCGATCCGATCAAGGATGTCGACGGTTTTCACCGTGAAAACGTCGGCGGCCTGGTGCAAGGCATGGACGTGCTGACCCCGTGCACGCCGAGCGGCTGCATGCGCCTGTTGCAGGAAACCTGCGGTGACATCAGCGGTTTGCACGCGGTGGTGATCGGCCGTTCGAACATTGTCGGCAAACCGATGGCGACCTTGTTGCTGCAAGCTCACTGCTCGGTCAGCGTCGTGCATTCGCGCAGCGTCGATGCGCCGGCGCTGTGCCGATTGGCGGACATCGTAGTGGCGGCGGTCGGTCGTCCGGGGTTGATCGATGCCAGTTGGCTCAAGCCTGGGGCGGTGGTGATTGATGTCGGGATCAACCGTATTACTGACGAATCCGGCAGCCGTCTGGTTGGCGACGTCGATTACGCCAGCGCACGCACGGTCGCCAGCGCAATCACGCCAGTGCCGGGCGGCGTCGGGCCGATGACGATTGCTTATTTGCTGAAGAACACGCTGATCGCAGCGCGGTTGCAGCGTGCGGTGAAAGCCCGGGAGCCGGACCCGGATGGCTGTGATTCGGATATCAACTGAGCAACTGCGCCGAACCCTGTGGAAGCCGCGTCCGCTTCTGTAGCAGCTGCCGAGGTACGAGGCTGCGTTCGGCTGCGCAGCAGTCGTGAAACCTGTGTATGCGGTTTTCCTGAAACACCGCGTCAACTGATTTCACGACTGCTTCGCAGCCGAACGCAGCCTCGCAGGCTCGACAGCTGCTACAGAACCGACGTGGCCACGTTTGGCAGCTGCTACAGGATTGTCGGTAGCTGGGGGATTCAGAACCTTGGCTTCAGGGTTTTCCAATCCGGTTTATAGCGCTGCATCTGCTTCACATCGTCGCGTTGGCGAATCCCGCAGGTCAGGTATTGATCATGCAGTTTGCCGAGCTGATCGTGGTCCAGTTCCAGGCCCAATCCAGGTGCGCGGGTGATCTTCACGCAGCCGTCGACAATCGGCAGTTTGCCGCCCTTGATCACTTCCTCGTCCGGCTCCTGCCACGGGTAATGCGTGTCGCAGGCGTAATCCAGATTAGGCACTGACGCCGCCACGTGCGCCATCGCCACCAGACTGATGCCCAAGTGCGAATTGGAATGCATCGACACACCGACGCCGAACGTCTGGCACATTTTCGCCAGCGCCTGAGTGTCGCGCAGGCCGCCCCAATAATGATGATCGGCCAGCACAATCTGCACACTGTTCAACGCCACGCTGCGGCGAAACTCATCAAAATCGGTGACCACCATGTTGGTCGCCAGCGGCAGCCCGGTGCGTTTGTGCAACTCGGACATGCCTTCGAGGCCCGGCGTCGGGTCTTCGTAATATTGCAGGTCGTCGCCGAGCAATTCAGCCATGCGAATCGAGGTCTCCAGCGACCAATTGGCGTTCGGATCAATGCGCAGCGGATACCCCGGAAAAGCCTTTTTCAACGCCTTGATGCACGCCACTTCATGCTCCGGTTCGAGGGCGCCGGCCTTGAGCTTGATGCTCTTGAAACCATAGGTTTCGATCATCCGGCGTGCCTGGGCGACGATCTGCTCTTCGTTCAGCGCCTCGCCCCAACTGTCGGGTTTGTACGGCGAATCAATGTGCTGCGCGTACTTGAAAAACAGATAGGCGCTGAACGGAATTTCATCGCGAATCGCCCCGCCCAACAGGTCCACCAGCGGCACGTTCAGCGCGTGCGCCTGCAGGTCGAGAAACGCCACTTCAAATGCCGAATACGCGTTGCTCACCGCTTTGCTCGCGTGCGAACCGGGCGCCAGTTCAGCGCCAGCAACGCTCGAAGTTTTGTTCGCCGCCACGGTGGCCTGGACGATCGCGCGCAAGTGGTTGAGGTTGAACGGGTCGAGGCCGATCAGTTGCGCTTGCAACTGTCGCTGGATCGCCAGCGCCGGGGCATCGCCGTAGCTCTCGCCGAGGCCGATGTAGCCGTTGTCGCTCTCGATTTCGATAATCGAACGCAAGGCAAAAGGTTCGTGAATGCCGCTGGCGTTAAGCAGTGGCGGATCGCGGAAAGCGATGGGGGTCACGGTCACTCGTTTGATTTTCAAAGGTCAGGCTCCGATTGATCAATATCCAGGGCTTAATGCGAGGCGGCGTGGCTCGGCACCACGACGTCAGGCGAATTGCCGTTGCGTTTGCGCGGCGTTGGCGAGGTGGCTTTTGGCGTGGTGCGGGCGAAAAAGATCACCACGGCAGCCACCAGCGACGTCGCCGCGAGGCCGTACATGCCGCCCTCGATCGAGCCGGTGGTTTGCTCAAGAAAGCCGAACGCGGTCGGGGCAACGAAGCCGCCGAGGTTGCCGATGGAGTTGACCAACGCAATCACCGCCGCCGCGATCCGTGCGTCCAGATAGGCTTGCGGAATCGGCCAGAACAGCGCCGAGGCAGCCTTGAAACCGATCGCGGCAAAACAGATCGCGACAAACGCGAACACCGGCCCGCCGGTGGTGGACATGAACATGCCGAACGCGGCGATCACCAATGTCAGCGCGACCCACGCCTGCTGGAATTTCCATTTGCCGGCCAGCGCCGCGAAGCCATACATCGCCACGATCGAGATGATCCACGGCACCGAGTTGAACAAGCCAACCTGGAAGTCGCCCAGATTGCCCATTTTCTTGATCATGCTCGGCAGCCAGAACGTCGCGCCATAAATGGTCAGGGCAATGGAAAAGTAGATGAAGCAGAACAGCGCAATCTGCCGGTCGGCCAACAGTTTGAACATCGATGGCTTGACGCCTTTCACCGCTTCGCGCGCCTGCTGTTCTTCGGCAATCGCCGCGATCAAAGCCCCCCGCTCCTCGTCGCTCAGCCATTTCGCCTCACGCGGATGCGATTGCAGCCAGAACCAGACAAACCCGCACAAGACGATGGACGCGAAGCCCTCGATCAGGAACATCCACTGCCAGCCATGCAGGCTCAAGCCGTTGATGTTCAGCAACGCACCGGAGACCGGGCCGGAGATCACCGAGGCAATCGCCGAACCACTGAGGAATACCGCCATGGTCTTGCCGCGCTCAGACGCCGGCAGCCACTGGGTGAAGTAATAAATGATGCCGGGGAAAAATCCGGCTTCGGCGGCGCCGAGGATAAAGCGCAGCACGTAGAAACTGGTTTCGCCCTGAACAAAGGCCATCGCCATCGCGGCGGCGCCCCAGGTGAACATGATGCGAGTCAGCCAGACGCGCGCGCCGTAGCGCTGCAGCAGCATGTTGGACGGCACTTCAAACAGCGCGTAACCGACGAAAAACAGCCCGGCGCCCAAGCCATACGCCGCCGCACCGATGCCGAGGTCGGTTTCCAAATGGCTGCGCACGAAGCCGATATTGACCCGGTCGATGTAGTTGACGATAAACATGACCACGAACAACGGCAGTACATGACGTTTCACTTTGGACGCGGCACGGGCGAGTACCGTGGGCTGCGGTGAACTCTGCAGGGTTTTCAAGAGGCAACTCCCAATCTTGTTTTTGTAGGGACGAGCCGATCATGGACGCGACAATTGATCCCGTCTAATCTAACTTGGCATTCGATTGATACCTGGATTAGATCAATGTTCGAGCTTACCCAACTGCGCTGCTTCACCACGGTCGCCACCGAACTGAACTTCCGTCGCGCCGCCGAACGCCTGAACATGACCCAGCCGCCGCTGAGTCGGCAGATTCAATTACTCGAGCACCACCTCGGTGTCGAGCTGTTCACCCGCACCACCCGCAGCGTCGCGTTGACCGCCGCCGGCCGGGCGTTTTTCATCGAAGCGCAGAACTTGCTCGAGCGCGCCCAACAAGCCGCCGTCACCGCCCGACGGTTCGCCGAAGGCGATATCGGCTCGGTCAATATCAGCTTCGTCGGCAGTGCGGTGTATGAATTCCTGCCCAAAGTCATCGCCGAAGCACGGCTGAAACAGCCTCAGGTGAAAATCGATCTGACGGAGATGAACACCTACCAGCAGCACGAAGCCCTGCGCGCACGCCGTATCGACCTCGGCATCGTCCGCGCGCCGCTGCTGGAACCGGGTTACGCCACCGAATGCCTGGTGCGCGAGCCGTTTGTGCTGGCAGTGCCGAGCAATCATCGACTGGCCAGCGCTGACAGCGTGTCCGTGCAGGACCTCGATGCCCAGCCGTTCCTGATGTACTCCCACGCTGCTTACCCACCGTTCAACGAACTGCTGACCGGCATGCTGCGCTCGGCCCGGGTGGCGCCGGAATACGTGCAATGGCTGGGTTCGTCGTTGACCATTCTGGCGCTGGTCAACGCCGGAATGGGCTTGGCGCTGGTGCCGCGTTGCGCGACCAGTGTGGTGTTCAAGAATGTGCAGTTTCGCGATATCGATCTGGGCGAAGGGGTGCAAAGCGAACTGCACCTGATCTGGCGCGAAAACAATGACAACCCGGCGTTTGCGATGTTGCTCGAAGGGATACGCCGGGCAGTCAGTGAGGGCTGGGGTGGCTAGGGCTCGGAGCCCTGCCGCTCACGCAAAAACACTTCCAGTTGGCCAATCGGCAGCGGTCGGCTGAACAGGTAGCCTTGCACCTGATCGCAACCGTTTTCAGTCAGAAATGCCAGTTGCTCGGCGGTCTCGACCCCTTCGGCGATCACTTGCAAATGCAAGCTGTGCGCGAGTTCGATAATCGTCCGCGCGATCGCCGCATCCTGCGGGTTGCTGGTGACTTCGCGGATGAACGCGATATCGATTTTCAGCTTGTCGATCGGGAAACGTCGCAAATAAGCGAGGCTGGAATAACCCGTGCCGAAATCGTCGATCGACACCTTGATCCCCAGCGCCTGCAGCGTTTGCAAACTGGCGATGGTGTGCGAGGTGTTTTCCATCAAAGAGCTTTCGGTCAGTTCGATTTCCAGCCACTGCGGATCAATCCGATGGTCGATCAACGCTTGGCGAATACTGTCGATCAAGTCGCCCTCGATGATCTGCTGGCCCGACACGTTGACCGCCACCTGGAACGGCCCCAATCCGGCGGTTTGCCACTCGGCCATTTGCTGACAGACGCGGCGGATCACCCAACTGCCCACTTCGGAAATCAGCCCGAGGGTTTCCAGGATCGGCACAAACACCGCCGGCGAGACAGGCCCCAGGCCTGGGCGCGACCAGCGCAACAGGGCTTCCAACCCGCAAACGCAGCCATCCGCCAGACTGATCTTGGGCTGATAGAACAACTCGAATGCCTGCTGTTCTACCGCTTCGCGCAAGGCCGTTTCCAGCTCTTGCCGCGCCGACGCGTCGGCGTTCATTTGCGCGGTGTAAAAACGATAAGTGTCCCGGCCGATTTTCTTCGCGCGGTTCATCGCGGTGTTGGCGTGTTTGATCAACCGATGGGCGTCGTCGCCGTCGTCGGGGTACAGCGCGATGCCGATGCTGGCGGTCATCGCTGTGGCGTGGTCAGCCAGCTGAAACGGTACGCGCAAGGCTTCGCGGATGCGTTCGACGGTTTGCAGCGGATCGGCCTGGCCCTCGCGAATCATCAGGATCAGCGCAAATTCGTCACCGTCCATGCGCCCCAAGGTGTCGCTGACGTTGAGGCAATGGGTCAGGCGCTGACTGAGCTCGGTGAGCATCTGATCACCCAGTAGATGGCCCCAGGTTTCATTGACGCTTCTGAAGTCATCAAGGTCGACGGTGACCACTGCCAATTGCCAACCGCTGAGCGCCGCTTGGGTCAGGCCCATCTGCAACGTGGTGAAGAACAGATTGCGGTTGGGCAAGCCGGTCAACGTGTCGTAATGAGCCATTTTCAGCATGCGCTGGTCGGCTTCCTGGCGTTCGGTGATGTCGCGGGCAATCCCGACAATGATCCAGTCATCGCCAGTCTTGTAGGCCTGGCGGTGGATTTCTACCGGGATATGCCGGCCGTCCTTGCAGTGGATGTGCGCTTCCATCGGCTCGCTGGGGCCTTTGCCGGCGATGATCTGGTCATACAGGCGCTCAAGCTGTTCGAGGGAACCATCGCTGAGGTCGGCGGGGGTTTTCTTCAGCAGTTCTTCGGGGCTGTAGCCCAATATCTGGCAGGCGCGCCGATTGAATTCGATCAGGCGCATGGTGCTGCGGTTGACCAGGAAAATCGCATCGCCCGAAGCGTCCATCGCCGAACGAAACCGCTCCAGGTCGATGGTGCGCTGTTGCAATTGATCTTCCAGCATCAGGCTGTGGCTTTTCAGGTAATCGCCGAAAGCCTTGAGCCGCAGCAGATTGCGCACGCGCAGCCATAACTCGGCGCTTTCCACCGGTTTGCTGAGAAATTCCTCGGCACCCGCCTCCAGCCCGGAGATACGCGCACTCTGTTCGCCGAGGGCCGAGAGCATGATGATCGGGATGTTGGCGGTGGCCTTGTGGGACTTGAGCTCGCGCGCCACTTCGTAGCCGTCCATGCCCGGCATCATGATGTCGAGCAGGATCAAGTCGGGCGGTTGTTGCGCGACCAGCGCGAGGGCTTCCTCGCCAGAACTGGCGGTCAGGGTCTGGTAACCCTGATTCTGCAAGAGGATTTGCAGCAGTTTGCGGACATGGGTTTCATCGTCGACGATCAACAGGGTAGCGGCAGTGTCGGGCATGTAGAGAGCTCAGATAGAGGGCTGTTGAGGCAAAGTGTCTTGCAGCAAACGGTCGATGACCCGGTAGAGCTCCTTGTAGCGCAGCGGTTTGATGATGTAGGCGTTGCAACCGGCCAGACGGGTTTTCTCCTCGTCTTCTTTCATGGCCATGGCGGTGAGCGCGATCACCGGGATCGCGGCGGTCAGCGCGTCTTGCTTGAGTAAAGAAGTGGCTTTGAGGCCATCCATTCCCGGCAACTGGATGTCCATCAGGATCAGCGCGGGTTGTCGCTCGCGGGCCAGCTTCAGGCCGGTCTCCGCATCGGCTGCGCACACCACGCTGTGGCCGGCGCTGGTGAGCAGCAACCGGGCAAGGCGCATGTTGGCGGCATTGTCTTCGACGATCAGGATCTCGGCCATGGCGCCTCCACAGTGGTTGAATGTCGGATCGGCAGCCACGCCACGAATCGCGCGCCCGCCCCTTCCAGGCTGGCGACGGCGACACTGCCGCCGTGCAGCTCGGTCAATTGCTTGACCATCGCCAGGCCCAGGCCGGTGCCCTCGAATTTGCGTGCCAGGCTGCTGTCGATCTGGCTGAACGCCTTGAACAACTTGTTCATGTTGCCTCGCGCGATGCCAATGCCGGTGTCGCTGACGCTCAACTCGAGAAACTCCGGGTAATCGCTGTCGGGAATCTGAAAGCCGTGCACCGGCCAGTCACCTTCAAGCGTGCCCACTTGCTCACGCCCGACCCGGCGCACCGCCAACGTGACCAAACCGCCCGCCGCGCTGAATTTCACCGCGTTGGCCAGCAGGTTGTAGACAATCTGTTTGGTCTTGCGCAGGTCGAGTTCGAAGGTGCCGATGTCGCTGTCCGATTGCAGTTTCAGCTGGATGCGTTGCAGTGCGGCTTTCTCGCGCACGATCAGCAGGCTGTTGCTCAACAGGCTTTGCAGTTCGACCGGTTCGAGTTCCAGTTCCATCATCCCGGCTTCGACCTTGGACAGGTCGAGGATGTCATTGATCAATGACAGCAAGTGTTGGCCACTGTTGAAAATGTCGCCGATGTACTCGCGCTGGGTTTCGGTCATGTCGCCGACCATGCCGTCCTTGAGTGCTTCGGAAAAACCGATGACCGCGTTCAGCGGCGTGCGCAGTTCGTGGGACATGGTGGCGAGGAATTCGGACTTCATGTGGCTGGCATGTTCGAGCTCGATGTTCTTCTCTTCCAGCGTGCGTTCGAATCGTTTGCGTTCGGTGACATCGCGGGCAGCAGCGAATACGCCTTGCAGCTTGCGGTCGCGGTCATGAAAGGTCGCCGCGTTGTACGAAACCACGGTTTCAGTGCCGTTGTAGGCGCGCACGGTGAGCTCGTAATCGCTGACCTTGTGTTCGCTGAGCACACGCTTGATCGCCGCTTCGGCGCGCGCCGGGTCTGTGAAAAAGTTCTTGCACGGCGCACCGATCAGCTCGTCCCGGGTGCGCCCGGTCAACGCCATCATTTGCATGTTGACGTCGGAGATGATGCCTTGCGGGTCAGTCATCATCAGCGCATCGATGTTCGATTCGATCAGCGAGCGGGTATAAAACTGCTGATCGCGCAGGCGTTGGTCAAGCAAGGCCTGGGTCGCCTCCTCTTGCTTGCGCGCAGTGTTATCGGTGCCGATCAGCAGGTAACCGATGATGGTTTCGGCGCTGTCGCGCAGCGAAGTCACCGACACCATCGCCGAGAGACGGCTGCCGTCCTTGCGGATGTAGGTCAGTTCATAAATGTCTTCGATGCCCCGGGACGCCTTGAACACCAACGCTTCGAACCCCGGCGTGATCGGCGTATTGAGTTCCAGGCTGAGGGCGGCGGCGCGGGTGATCAGTTCATTAGGGTCGGAAATGTCCGCCGGGGTGATCTTGTCGACCACGTCTTCGGACTTGTAACCGAGCATGCGTTCGGCGCCGACATTGAAGATCTGGATCACGCCTTTTTCGTCAGTGGCGATGCTGGAAAAGTAGGCGCTGTTGAAGATCGCGTCCTGCAACGCGCCGGTCTTGAGCAGGGTTTTCTGCCGACGAAACTCGACGATTTTTTCAGCCCGAGACTGGGGCTCGGCAGGCGGACGATCGATTGGCGGTGTGGGCATGATGCGTTTCTCGTGAACTCGCGAACCTGCCCGTAATGACGGTGCCGCAAAGCTGCTTACGGTAGATCATCCGACTGGATGAAAAGAGGTCTTCAAAACAATAGCAGAGCAATTTGCCAGAGAGTGCACTGGCAAGCTTTCAACATGCTTTCAGGTGAAGGATAACCTCGGGTTATCCGCACTTGCCGAGGTCAATCGCCGGCCGCGTGCCGGCGATCAATTGGCTCTTTCCTGACGGCTCAAACCTTGGGCACGGTAAACCGAAACTCGGTGCCGCGACCCACTTCACTCTGCGCTTCGATGCGCCCACCGTGGGCCTCGACGATGCCTTGGGTGATGTAAAGTCCCAGCCCGGTTCCGGAAGGATTGCCCTCCTTGACCGTCCAGTAGCGATCAAACACAAACGGCAATTGGTCTGGCGGGATCCCCTCGCCGGTATCACGCACGCTGAAGACAATTTCATCGCCCGAGGCCATCGCCACCACGCCGATCTTGCCACTGCGCGGTGTGAACTTGATCGCGTTGCCGACCAGGTTCGACAACACCTGGAACAGCCTTTCCGGGTCGGCGTTGATCTTCAGTTGCGGCTCGGCGTGGAAGGAAATTTCGATGTCCTTGTCCAGCGCCAGCGGCGACAGCAAGGCATTCGCTTCTTCGAACATTTCCGCCACCGCCAACGGCTGCGGGGTGATGGTGTAGCGCCCGGCATCGATCTTCGAAGTGTCGAGCAAATCTTCCAGCAGCGTGTTCATCCGGCTGGTCGCCTGCTGCATGGTGTCGATGGCCGTAGCGATGCGCCGCGAGGTGTGCTGGCCGTCGGAGCTGAAGGCCTTTTGCATCATCCCGCAGAGCATCGAAATGACCGTCATCGGATTGCGCAGGTCGTGAGACACCACGGCCACCAGGTCATCTCGCGCCTGAACCGCACGCTGCTCGCGCAGCACCTGACGCGCCAGGTCACTTTCGAGCGCCGAACGCCGCAAATCGTTGGCGGCGAACAAATCGCCGTGGCTCCATTTGGTGGAAATCCCGGCCATCTCGACTTTCCAGATCTCGAACGAAGTCCGTGGACGCAAACGCAGGCCGCCGTCGGAATTTTCGAGGTTGAGTGGCTTGTTCGGGTCGCCACTCCAATTGATGTTTTCCTTCACTTCGGGGCGAAACCACAACACGCCGTTGTCCACCGGTTTGGGCAGGCTCATGGCGAGCACGCCGCTGGCGACTTGGGTGAACGCGGCGGCCGGCGGATACAGCAGCGACAGTTGATGACTGGAAAAAACCTTCTGCGAAGAGGTCTGCAACCACTTGTGCAGCGCGCGAATTTCTTCGGGCTCGGGGCAGTTGCCGTAGCGATGCAGTTGCTTGTCTTCGATAATCGCGACACCGCCGGCATTGGCCAGCGCCATCAACAACTGTGGCTGCTGCGCGAGGCCGTCGAAAACGTTTTCCGTCGAGTCGATCATCGCTTGATTGAGCAACGCCAACGCGTCGATTTTGTCTTCACGTTGGCGGCTGACTTCCAGCGCTTCCATCGCGCTGATCTGCAGCGACAACACCTGGCCGATGGTCTGGCAGGCACTGCGCAATTCGTGCGGGACGTGCAACGGCTGACGATTGCCACAGCTGATCAGGCCCCAGAGCTTGTCGCCCTTGAGCAGGGAAATGCTCATAGAGGACAGCACGCCCATGTTCTTCATGTACTGGCAGTGAATCGGCGACACGCTGCGCAGGCTGGCGAAGCTCAGGTCCAGCGGCTGCCCGGTATCGGGGCGCAGCTTGGGCACCAGCGGCACCGGTTGATAATCGGCGTTCGGGATAATCCGCAACCAGTTGGTGCGGTACAACTCGCGCGCCTGCTCGGGAATGTCCGAGGCGGGGAAAAACAGCCCCTGAAACACGTCCATATCCGGCGACGTCGCTTCGGCGATCACCTGACCGTGACCTTCTTCTTCAAAGCGATAGATCAGCACCCGGTCGTAACCGGTGATCTGCTGGATTTCCTCGACACTGGTTTCATACAACGCCTGCAGCGTTTTCGCGCGCTGAAGGCGCTGCAACATACGGCCGAGGTTATTCGGCTTGCCGTCGACCGTGCGCGGCTGAAACGCCGGATCCTTGACCTCCAGTTCCAGCACCAGAACACCTTGATGACGGTGCACAAAACCTTCGAACGTGGCGCCGTTGAGGCTGAAAAACAACTCGGCGCCATCCAGCGAATTGTCCTGCTGCGCCGCTTGTTCGATCGCTTGTGCGTAGTCAGCGCCGACCAGCCGCTGCAATGGCTCGCCGACCATCTCCTGCGCTGCGCGGCCCAACAGGTCCTGGACGTTGGCGCTGATCTGCACAATACGCAGATCCGGCTCGGACAAGGTCAGCAGCACGCCGTGTGGCTGGATCGCGCCGGGCGTGCGAATCGGCTCGTCGCTACAATTGTTGAGCAACTCGTCAAAAGCGTCTTTGTCCAACGGATTCATAAAAGCACCTCTGTGCGATCGAGCCAGCGCTCAAAGCAGGCAAATGTTTGCTGGGCGGCGTCGACGACAGCTTGCCGACTGGACGCGTCAAATGGGCTGGTGGCCAGGTAATCGGTGAAATCGCGCCAGCGACGACCGGTGGCGGCACCGTAGATATCCAGAAAAGCGGCGCCATTGTCGGCATCCAGATTCAGTCGCGCGGCAATCTCGCGACGCAGGATTTGCCCACCCAGGGTCGCGCCTTCGAGCACGTACAAAACGCCGAGACAGGCTGGAGCAGAAAGGGTCGCGGGCAAGATGTCGCAAAGCGGCAATTGATCGATAGCCTGATCACTCAGCCCCAGCGCCAGCAAGTCGCTGCGCAGCGTGCGCGTCTTCAGGCGCACGGCCAGATCAAAGTCGTCGGGAGTATGGCCACTGTCTTTCAGGCGCTGTTCCAACGGCTGGTAAAAACCGTAATAGGCCTGAATAAGACGCTGGTAATGAGCGTGGTCCAGCGAGGGGGAGAAGAACGGCAGGCGTTTCTCTAAAGCAATGTGCAGCTGCGCGGTACCCGCTCGCAAGTTCTGCAGGAGCAAGGAAGCGCCGACGCTGCGGTTATTTGATTGCATGTATAAGCTCTAGCGGTCGGGCCTCATCACGGCCATGGGCGAACGGGGGGCGAAACGTTTGGGCGGGAATTCTAACGCAAAGGAGAATGGAGCTTGTGGGTGTCAGATGTCTGGGGTTCGAAAAAATTCAAAGAATTTGGATGCAGGGTTTGGATCTTACGATTTTGTTCAGCCATGTCACGATGCACGGAATGCGATCAAACAATAGGGAAAGTGGGTAATGTCGATCTGGTCACGTGTTGAATCCGTGTTCATTTTTCTCGAAGCATTATGGGTATTGATTGCTTTCGGAGTTTGGGTAACCGCTGATTCAACCAACCCCAAAATGAGCCAGCGGCTTACCGCACTGGTGGCCACCATGAACGAACATCGGATTTCCCATTACCAGAATCAGGACTGGTGCACGCGTATCGATTCCGAATCTGGAAACTACGCAGACCAACCGAGTTCCACGTGTGGCAGCGATGACGGGAACAAGCCTTTCGACGCACACGGAGCGCGGCTTTTCAGTGTGGTCAGCGACGCGGCAGAAGAAGCGCAGATAGCGCCCATCAGGATCGACATTCAGTCAGAGCATGGGCGCGTAACGTTCGCGACAATCAGCCTTTCGTGCTTCCTGAGCTACGCGTCCTATATTTATTCGCCACAAAAGCCTTATGTCACTCAGGAGCGCAAACCCACAGATGTGATCAATATGACTGGGGATTGGTATTACGAAAACACCGGGATTTGAAAGGTATCTGGCCGAACTCACCGGCCGGATGGCAATCTGGAACCGTCTCCGGAGTTTTCGTGAAGTAACTAAAGCAATGATTGCCCGGCTGTCGCGGGCATCGCATCAATGGGCTTTGGATTGGACCTTAAAGCCATATGCGAACGTCATCTGAGCAAGCGTGTCGCCTAAATAAGCACCTGAAAACGAAAATCCGACTCTCATGATTCTCATGTACGAGACGCGAATCACGCTGCCACCCGAAGTCGAGCTTATCTCCATTAAGGGACTAACTCTGGCCTTTGTATCAGCTGAGGTTTCCACCCAGAGCCAGTGGTTTTGTAGGGGTAAAAACCACTGAAAATAAAAAGGGGCCGCGAGATAAAATCTCGCGACCCCTTGAATTATATGGTCGGGACGGAGTGATTCGAACACTCGACCCCTAGCACCCCATGCTAGTGCGCTACCGGACTGCGCTACGCCCCGACTAGGCGTTTAACCTGTCCTTCACCTCGAAGAACGCTCAAGAATATATCGCAAGCTTTTGAAAACTGGAAGTATTCAAACGCTGGATTTATTTCTTGAGAACAACCAGCACGTCTTCCAATTCGGCAATCATCTGCCGGATCATCTGCTTGTACTGAGTGGTGTCGTCTTTGGCTTCATCGCCGGACAAACGCAAACGCGCGCCGCCGATGGTGAACCCTTGATCGTAAAGAAGCGCGCGGATCTGCCGGATCATCAGTACGTCCTGGCGCTGATAATACCGGCGGTTTCCGCGGCGTTTGACGGGGTTGAGTTGAGGAAACTCCTGCTCCCAATAGCGCAGCACGTGCGGTTTTACCGCACACAGCTCGCTGACTTCACCAATGGTGAAGTAGCGTTTGCCTGGGATGACGGGTAGCTCGTCGTTATGACTTGGTTCCAGCATAAGCCTCAACTCGGGCCTTCAACTTCTGCCCTGGACGAAAGGTGACCACACGGCGAGCCGTGATCGGGATTTCTTCACCCGTTTTCGGATTGCGGCCAGGCCGCTGGCGTTTGTCCCGAAGGTCGAAATTGCCGAAACCGGACAACTTGACTTGTTCGTTGTCTTCCAGAGCGTGCCTGATTTCTTCAAAAAACAGTTCGACCAATTCCTTGGCCTCCCGTTTATTCAGGCCCAGCTCCTCATACAGACGTTCCGCCATCTCAGCTTTCGTCAGAGCCCCCATACGTCACTTCCTTAACGTGGCGTTCAACCTTTGTTCGAGCGAGGTGAGGATATTTTGCGTCGTGGTATTCACCTCATCGTCATTAAGAGTGCGCGATGGATGCTGCCAGGTCAAGCCGACTGCAAGGCTTTTTCTATCAGGATCAATGCCTTTACCCTGATATACGTCAAATAGCCTGAGGTCCGTCAGCCATTCCCCTGCATTTTCACGGATTACGTCCAGTACGGCGCTGGCGGCGACGTCTTTTTCGGCAATCAGCGCAAGGTCACGTCGCACTTCAGGAAAACGCGACAACTCCTGGAATTTAGGCATTTTACCCAAAGCCACTTCAGCCAGAACCAGCTCGAAAACGAACACCGGACGGTCCAGACCGAGGGTTTTCGACAGCTCAGGATGAATCGCGCCGACAAAACCTACGAGGCGCCCTTCACGCTCGATGCGCGCGGTTTGACCCGGGTGCAGCGCCGGGTGTTTGCCTGGGACGAACGTGAACGAATCCAGTGCACCAGCAAAGCCCAACACCGCTTCAACATCAGCCTTGATGTCAAAGAAGTCGATGACATCGCGCCCTTGCGCCCAGCCTTCCGGCAGACGGCTGCCGCAGACTACACCGGCGAGCATCGGCTCTTGCTTCAGGCCGTCCAGTTGACCGACGAAACGCAGGCCGCTTTCGAACAGACGGACGCGATCCTGCTGACGATTCAGGTTGTGCTGCAGCGATTTGACCAGGCCTGGCCACAGCGACGAACGCATGGCTGCCATGTCATTGGAAATCGGATTGGCCAACAGCAGCGGTTCAACGCCCGGATTAAACAGTTCGAACTGTTTCGGATCGATGAAGCTGTAAGTGATCGCTTCCTGATAACCACGTGCCACCAGCAGACGACGCAATTCAGGCAAGTCGCTGCGAGCTTCAGCTTTGGCCTGCGGTGCGAGGCGGGCTTGCGGATAACGAACCGGCAGACGGTTGTAGCCGTACAGACGGGCCAGTTCTTCGATCAGATCAACTTCCAGGCTGATGTCGAAGCGATGGCTTGGCACTTCTACGCGCCACTGCCCTGCTCCATCGGCGCTAACCTTCAGGCCCAGGCCATTGAGTAGACGCTCGACTTCGACCGGGTCCATTTCCATGCCCAGCATCTGCGTGATGCGCTGCGCTCGCAATGTCACCGGGGCGATCGACGGCAGATGCTGTTCGCTTACGGTTTCGATGATCGGGCCAGCTTCGCCGCCAGTGATCTCCAGCAGCAGGCCAGTGGCGCGCTCCATGGCTTCGCGGGCCAATTGCCAGTCCACGCCGCGCTCGTAACGATGCGAAGCGTCGGTGTGCAGGCCGTAGGAACGGGCCTTGCCGGCGACAGCAATCTGATCGAAAAACGCGCTCTCGAGGAATACATCACGCGTGGTCGCAGTGTTGACGCCGCTGTGCTCGCCACCCATGACGCCGGCGATTGCCAGGGCGCGGGTGTGGTCGGCGATCACCAGCGTATCGCTGCGCAGGCTGACTTCCTGACCGTCGAGCAAAACCAGCTTCTCGCCTTCTTCGGCCATGCGCACGCGAATGCCGCCATTGATTTCAGCGAGATCGAACGCGTGCAGCGGTTGACCCAATTCGAGCATCACGTAGTTGGTGATGTCGACGGCGGCGTCGATGCTGCGCACGTCGCCACGGCGCAAACGCTCGACCATCCACAGCGGTGTTGGCTTGGACAGGTCGACGTTACGGATCACACGACCCAGATAACGCGGGCAAGCGGCGGGCGCCAGCACTTCGACCGAACGCACTTCGTCGTGCACGGCAGGCACAACAGCAACTACCGGACGGGTGACTTCGGCGTTGTACAGCGCGCCGACTTCACGGGCCAGACCGGCCAGGGACAGGCAATCGCCGCGATTCGGGGTCAGGTCGACCTCAATGCTGGCATCGTCCAGGCCCAGGTATTCACGAATGTCCTGACCAACCGGTGCATCGACCGGCAATTCCATCAGGCCATCGTTGCCTTCGCCAACTTGCAGCTCGGCTTGCGAGCACAGCATGCCGTTGGACTCAACGCCACGCAGCTTGGCTTTCTTGATTTTGAAGTCGCCCGGCAGTTCGGCACCGATCATGGCGAACGGAATCTTCAGGCCCGGGCGCACGTTCGGCGCTCCGCAAACGACCTGGAAAGTCTCCGAGCCATTGCTGACCTGGCACACGCGCAACTTGTCGGCGTCCGGGTGTTGCTCGGTGCTCAGCACCTCGCCCACCACCACACCGGTGAATTCGCCGGCGGCCGGCGTAACGCTATCGACCTCAAGACCGGCCATCGACAGACGAGCAACCAGCTCGTCACGACTTACCTGCGGGCTTACCCAGCCGCGCAGCCATTGTTCACTGAATTTCATCCTGCTCTCCTAAGAATTCGTTACGACTAGCGAAATTGCGCGAGGAACCGCAAGTCGTTGTCGAAGAACAGACGCAAGTCGTTCACGCCGTAACGCAGCATGGCCAGACGCTCAACGCCCATGCCGAAGGCAAAGCCCGAGAACTCTTCCGGGTCGATCCCGGACATGCGCAGCACGTTCGGGTGAACCATGCCGCAGCCCATGACTTCCAGCCAGCCAGTCTGTTTGCAGACACGACAGCCTTTACCGCTGCACATCACGCATTCCATGTCGACTTCGGCGGATGGCTCGGTGAACGGGAAATACGAAGGACGGAAACGCACGGCCAGTTCTTTTTCGAAGAACACGCGCAGGAATTCCTCGATGGTGCCTTTCAGGTCGGCGAAGTTGATATCGCGGTCGACCAGCAGGCCTTCGACCTGGTGGAACATCGGGGAGTGGGTGATATCCGAGTCGCTACGATACACACGGCCTGGGCAGACGATGCGGATCGGCGGCTGTTTCGATTCCATGGTGCGGACCTGTACCGGCGAGGTATGGGTGCGCAGCAACATGTTGGCATTGAAATAGAAGGTGTCATGCATCGACCGGGCCGGGTGATGGCCTGGGATGTTGAGCGCTTCAAAGTTGTGATAGTCGTCTTCGACCTCAGGGCCTTCGGCGATGCCGTAGCCAATGTGGGTGAAGAACTGTTCGATACGTTCGAGAGTGCGGGTAACCGGATGCAGACCACCCGAGGTCTGGCCGCGGCCAGGCAGGGTCACGTCAATCGACTCGGCGGATAGTTTGGCGGCCAGATCGGCCTCTTCAAACAGTGCCTTGCGCGCATTGAGAACCTCTGTGACGCGCTCCTTGGCAACGTTGATCAGGGCGCCGACTTGCGGACGCTCTTCTGCCGGCAAATTCCCCAGGGTCTTCATCACCTGAGTCAATTCACCCTTTTTGCCAAGGTAGTGAACCCGGATTTGCTCCAGGGCATTGATATCTTCAGCGCTTTGCACAGCCTCTAGTGCTTGAGAGACCAGCGCATCCAGGTTTTCCATGTACAGACTCCAGATACAAAATAGGGGAAGAGCTTGAAGGCTCTTCCCCTATTTATGACGTTTAACACCTGGCCCCACAAAGATGAGGCCGGGTGACTGTCGGGGGTACTTAAGCCAAGGTGGCTTTAGCTTTCTCGACAATCGCAGCAAACGCCGCTTTTTCGTTCACTGCCAGATCAGCCAGAACCTTGCGGTCGATCTCGATGGACGCTTTTTTCAGGCCGGCGATGAAACGGCTGTAGGACAGACCGTTGATACGTGCACCAGCGTTGATACGAGCGATCCACAGAGCGCGGAACTGACGTTTTTTCTGACGACGGTCACGGTAGGCGTATTGGCCTGCCTTGATTACCGCTTGCTTGGCAACACGGAATACGCGCGAGCGAGCGCCGTAGTAGCCTTTAGCAAGTTTCAGAATTTTTTTGTGACGTTTACGGGCAATGACGCCACGCTTTACACGAGCCATGAGTTACTTCCTCTATTCTTGACTAAATTAACGAAGGCGCAGCATGCGCTCGACTTTTGCCACGTCACACGGTGCCAGCAAGCTGCTACCGCGCAGTTGACGCTTACGCTTGGTCGACATTTTAGTCAGGATGTGGCTCTTGAAAGCGTGCTTGTGCTTGATACCGTTAGCAGTTTTCAGAAACCGCTTAGCAGCACCACTTTTAGTTTTCATTTTTGGCATGTTCGGATACTCCGCATTCAGTTGATAAACATAATCAGTAGGCCTGCCGTGCCCAAATGATTACTTCTTCTTTTTCGGGGCGATGACCATGATCAGCTGGCGTCCTTCCATCTTAGGATGCTGTTCGACCGAACCGTACTCGAGCAAGTCACCTTCAACTCGCTTGAGGAGTTCCATCCCCAGCTCCTGGTGGGCCATCTCACGGCCGCGGAATCGCAAGGATACCTTGGCCCTGTCCCCATCACTCAGGAAACGTACCAGGTTGCGCAGTTTTACCTGGTAATCCCCTTCCTCCGTCCCTGGACGAAACTTGATTTCTTTAACCTGAATCTGCTTCTGGTTCTTCTTGGCTGCGGCAACCTGCTTCTTCTTTTCGAAGATCGATTTGCCGTAGTCCATCAGCTTGCAGACAGGGGGTACAGCATCGGCGGAAATTTCCACCAAATCGAGCTTGGCTTCTTCAGCCTTAAGAAGCGCGTCTTCAATTGACACAATCCCAAGCTGCTCGCCCTCAGCCCCAATTAACCGAACCTCACGTGCCGAGATATTCTCGTTGATCGGGGCTTTCGGTGCAGCTCGTTTATCTTGTCTCATTTCACGCTTAATAGTAATTACTCCGAATCTGGGCGACCACGCCGGGAAACCGCTTGCGCGAGAAACTCAGCGAACTGGGCGACGGGCATCGAGCCCAGGTCAGCACCTTCACGAGTACGCACAGCGACAGTCTGCATCTCGACTTCCCGATCTCCGATAACCAAGAGATAGGGAACCTTGAGCAAAGTATGCTCGCGGATTTTAAAGCCGATCTTTTCATTTCTCAAGTCAGACTTGGCACGAAATCCGCTTTCGTTGAGAGTTTTTTCAACCTCAGCGGCGAAATCAGCCTGTTTGTCAGTGATGTTCATGATCACTGCCTGGGTCGGAGCAAGCCACGCAGGGAACGCGCCCTCGTAGTGCTCGATCAGGATTCCGACAAAACGTTCGAAGGATCCAAGGATCGCCCGGTGCAACATTACCGGGTGCTTGCGACTGTTGTCTTCGGAGACGTATTCGGCTCCCAGACGGACAGGCAGATTAAAATCGAGCTGAAGGGTACCACACTGCCAGACACGGCCAAGGCAATCTTTCAGCGAAAATTCGATCTTCGGACCGTAGAACGCGCCCTCCCCTGGCTGCAGATCGTACGGCAGGCCAGCGCTATCAAGGGCTGCAGCCAATGCCGCTTCAGCGCGATCCCACAACTCATCGGAACCTACGCGTTTTTCCGGACGAGTGGACAGCTTCATTTCGACGTCTTTGAAGCCGAAGTCGGCGTAAACGTCCATGGTCAGCTTGATAAACGCAGCGGATTCGGCCTGCATCTGCTCTTCAGTACAGAAGATGTGCGCATCGTCCTGAGTGAAAGCACGTACACGCATGATGCCGTGCAACGCACCCGACGGCTCGTTCCGGTGGCAGGCACCGAATTCGGCCAGACGCATTGGCAGCTCGCGGTAGCTCTTCAAGCCTTGGTTGAACACCTGCACGTGGCATGGGCAGTTCATTGGCTTGATCGCGTAGTCGCGGTTTTCCGACTGCGTGGTGAACATGTTGTCGGCGTAGTTGGCCCAGTGCCCGGATTTCTCCCACAGGCTGCGGTCAACGACCTGCGGAGTTTTGATCTCCAGATAGCCGTTGTCGCGCTGAACCTTGCGCATGTACTGCTCGAGCACTTGGTACAGAGTCCAGCCGTTCGGGTGCCAGAAAACCATGCCCGGCGCTTCTTCCTGGGTGTGAAACAGGCCCAGGCGCTTGCCGATCTTGCGGTGATCGCGCTTTTCAGCTTCTTCAATGCGCTGGATGTAAGCCGCCAGCTGCTTCTTGTCCGCCCAGGCAGTGCCGTAAACGCGCTGCAATTGCTCGTTTTTGGCATCGCCGCGCCAGTAGGCGCCGGACAACTTGGTCAGCTTGAAGGATTTCAGGAAACGCGTGTTCGGCACGTGCGGGCCGCGGCACATGTCGACGTATTCTTCGTGATAGTACAGGCCCATGGCCTGCTCGTTCGGCATGTCCTCGACCAGGCGCAATTTGTAATCTTCGCCACGGGCCTTGAACACTTCGATCACTTCGGCGCGCGGAGTGACTTTCTTGATCACGTCGTAATCTTTTTCGATCAGCTGCTGCATGCGCTGCTCGATCGCGGCCAAATCGTCCGGAGTGAAAGGACGCTCGAACGCGATGTCGTAATAGAAGCCTTCGTCGATGACCGGACCGATGACCATCTTGGCGGTCGGGTACAGCTGCTTGACCGCGTGGCCAACCAGGTGGGCGCAAGAGTGGCGAATGATCTCCAGCCCCTCTTCATCCTTTGGCGTAATGATTTGCAGCGTGGAATCGCTGTCGATGATGTCGCTGGCGTCAACCAGCTTGCCATTGACCTTGCCGGCCACGGTGGCTTTGGCCAGGCCTGCACCAATGGATGCGGCGACCTCGGCTACGGAAACCGGGTGATCGAATGAACGTTGACTGCCGTCGGGAAGAGTAATAGTTGGCATGGCGCCTCCTCTCCTAGTGGTGACCCCTACCAAAGGTCACGTGGGTTGGGATGAGCCAGTACAAGATCCGATCCAGGCCATTCAATGACGAACGCCTGCCTTACAGCGGCAGGAGCCTTACGGCCAACCGGAAAACCGAACCAGAGTGACTGGGATTCAAATCAGGGTTATTCGGTCGTTGCCGCTGCCGGGACGAAAAGTCAGCCGGAGCCTGCAAAAGCCCGAGCGGGGCATGCTAGCACAGATGAACGGTCATCGCGGCAACGAGCTTTTGTGCCAAGGCAAATCAGCCGTTTTATGCCAGAGTGATGAACTAGAACGCCGCTTTACCCCTCATATAACAAGACATTGACCCAAAAGGAGCATCCCAGCATGCGTCTGAATCGTTTGTTCGCAGTCGTCGCACCCATCGCCCTGTTGCTGCCACTGGCCGCCCACGCAGACTGGCCAAAGGGCGAGCGCGACAAATACATGGCTCAGTGCACTCAGGCCGCCACTCCACAGATTGGCGCCGCAGCCGCCAAGGCGCACTGCGCTTGTGGCGCCGACGCGATCAAGTCGTATCCGGCCAAAGACATTCAGGCATTGATGGACAACAAGGCAACGCCTGAACTGCAACAGAAGGCACTGGGCAAAATTGCCGCGTGCAAAGCCGATACTGCGCCGAAAAAGTAAGCGCCAAAATGCGCTTTGAGGACTCTGACAGACGATGAAATGCCTGCAAAAAGCGTCTTTTCCGACAAATTTTGCAGGTTTTACAGCTTTTTTTCATCGTCTTTACTTTCGGCTGAAAGCCTTTTAAATCGGGGCTTTCAGCCAGATTGAGCAACAAAGAATGGACGGTTATGGGGTAAACAGCACCCGCGGGGGGCTCCCAAATCGTACATTTCGACTATGATAGTCCCGTGTGCCCAGTTGGCCTGAGCAGCACAGTACTACTGAAAATATATGTTTCTTGGAGATACACCATGTCTAATCGCCAAACCGGCACCGTTAAATGGTTCAACGATGAAAAAGGCTTCGGCTTCATCACTCCTCAAGGTGGCGGTGACGACCTGTTCGTACACTTCAAAGCTATCGAAAGCGACGGTTTCAAAAGCCTGAAAGAAGGCCAAACCGTTTCCTTCGTGGCTGAGAAAGGCCAAAAGGGTATGCAAGCTGCACAAGTCCGCCCAGAGTAAGTTTCTGGCGCACTAAAAAAACCCCGTCCATGTGACGGGGTTTTTTATGCGCGTAACAAAAGCCTGAAAAGATCAGCCGCAGTTGATGCGCGTGATCACCAGGTTGTCGTCGGTATTCAGATTCAGGCGATCGGAGCGGTATTCCAGAGTCACCATGTCGCTAGGCTTGAGGATCCGGGCGTTCTGCGCACCTGCGCGAGCTCGTGCCTGCTCCAGCAATTCTGGCGAAGCTTTTTTGCCGATGGTGAATTCTGCAGCCTTCGAATCACAGCGGCTATGACCGGTCTCGGTCGCCACAGCATCAGTTGCTGTCGACTCGGTGGAGGGTGTGCTGCAACCGGCCAGCATGGCGACGGCCAACAAAGTACCCAATGACGCGAGCTTCCAAGGCATGAAGCCTCCTTTATTCAATAGATAAGCTGAGTTCGTGCGACCGCCGATCCTGCGTTTGGTTTCACGGGACAGCGCTATCAGAGCGCCGCAGGATTGGACAATCAGCGAGTTTGCCTGAGCAGCGCCGAGCCGTTCAGCACTCAATCGTGACTGAATATGAACGGCGCTCAATAGACGTCGATGTAGTCGAATGGCGGGTTAGGCCAGTTTTCTTTCAAGGCGTTGAAGATCTGCATGACCCAGACTTCATCGCTGGCCGCGACCAATCCGACGTAACCCGAGCCCTTGGCCCACGTCTCCAGACGAAACAGCAGCCCACCAATGTCGGTGCCGCCCACCACGCCTGACGAAATGTAAGCGATGCCTTCTTTGGTCACGCGCAATTGGGTGTGCTCGTCATCGCTGGCGGAGGCCAGCAATTGGCGCACGGCTTCAAGGGTCAAGGCGTCAGGTTTATTCAAATCGATCTGCACAGCGCGGTCCTTGAAAATCCATCAAAGAACCAAGTGTCGCATAGCCCTCCCCTCATGCCTAAGTCGGAGTGCCAAACGCCAGACAAAAATGGTTAACTCGACACTCAGACATTCCCGACTTCACGAGCGCCATCATGACCACCGTAAGCATCGACGCCGACATCAAAGCCAAGTGGCCTCAGGGTCACAGTTCTTATAGCCCCGGCAGCCCGGAAGAACTGGCAATCATTGGCATCGACCTGCTGGTCAAGGAGTTGGGAACGCAAGCCGCGCAGTCGTTCATCGCCCAGGTATTTGAAAAATACCCGGCCAATTATCTTGGCTTGGTGGGTTCAGGCAGGGAGTAAAAACCCGCAGGCTGGCACCTGCGGGCATGCAGCTTACTTCAGACGAGCCAGACGCTGAGTCAGCAGGTCGAAGAAGCCTTGAGCATCGCCATTCTCGACCCAGAAGGCGTTTTTCGGCGCTTTCAGGCCGTCGTACCAGTCGACGATGGTTTGGCCAAAGGTCGGGCCTTCGCGGCTATCAACAACGACATTCACCGCACGACCGGTGAACAGCTCCGGCTTCAGCAGGTAAGCAACGACGGTCGCGTCATGCACCGGGCCACCCGGAATACCGTAGTGCTCCATGTCGCCCTTGACGTATTCGTTGAGAATATCGCCGACGATCTTGCCCGCATTGTTGTTCAGCGCGGCGATCTGCTTCAGGCGCGCGTCGCTGGTGAGGATCTTGTGGGTCACGTCCAGCGGCAGATACGTCAGCTTGACGCCACTCTTGAGCACCACTTCCGCAGCCTGCGGATCAGCGAACAGGTTGAATTCGGCCACTGGGGTAATATTGCCGCCGTTGAAGTGCGCGCCCCCCATGATCACCACTTCCTTGATGCCCTGCACGATCTCGGGTTCCTGAATCAGCGCCAGCGCCAGGTTGGTCTGTGGACCGAGCATGGCGATGGTGATGCTGTGCGGCTTGGCGGTTTTCAAGGTATCGATCAGGTAATTGACCGCGTTGCCTTCAGCCAAACCCTTCTTCGGCTCGTGAACCGTGACACCCGACAGGCCTTCCTTGCCATGGATGTTCTCGGCGTAGATCGGCGTGCGCATCAGCGGCTTCGGCGCGCCAGCGTAGACCGGCACTTCTTCGCGCCCCGCCCACTCCCGCGCCAGACGCGCATTACGCGAAGTCTTGTCGAGGCGCACGTTGCCGGCGACGGTGGTCAGTGCGCGGATGTTCAGTTCTTCCGGCGAAGCCAGGGCAAACAGCAAGGCAACGACGTCGTCGGCACCCGGGTCGGTGTCGATGATCAGGTCGATCTTTTCCGCCGCTTGGGCGCTTGTTGCGGTGATGAAAGACAAGAGCAGCAGACTCCGAAGCAGATGATGCAGTTTCTGAGCATAGCGGTGCATAGCGCACTCCTTGTGCGTGGGAAAGCATAGAAGGAAACAGCGAGTTAGAACGTTACCCCGGACACCAACACGATGTTGCAGTACGGCTGACATTCGCCTGTACGAATAATCGCCCGTGCTTGTCGGCTAAGGACTTTGAATTGGTCATGGCTGAGCAGCTCGCGCCGGCCCAGTTCACCGTCGGCATCCAGCTGATCCAGAGTCGCCAAAGCCGTTGGCTTTTTATCAAGAATCTCTTGGGCGAGGACGTGGCTTTCGACCTGCATTTCGCTGAGCACAACTTTCAACGTGCTGACGAAATCCGGAATGCCGTGGGTCAGCGCCAGATCAATCAGTTCGACGCCCGGCGGCACCGGCAGACCGGCATCGCCGATCACGACTATGTCGCCATGGCCAAGAGACGCGATCAGCCGCGACAGCGCGACGTTGAGCAAAGGGGTCTTTTTCATGGTGCTTTAAATGCCTGTACGTCGGACAAGGTAGGAATAGAAGGTTGCGCACCGGCTCGGGTCACCGACAGCGCCGCCGCGACCTGGCCGAAACGGATCGCCTCGGCTTCGGATTGGCCGGACGCCAACGCCGCAGCAAAACCGCCAACAAACGTATCGCCAGCCGCAGTGGTGTCCACCGCGTGCACTTGTGGCGCGGGGAAATGCTGAAAGCCTAGGCCGTCGGCAAACAGCGAGCCTTGAGCGCCAAGGGTGATGATGACTTTACCGGCGCCCATGCCGATCAATCGCGTCGCGGCCGTCTCGGCGGTTTCCAAGGAGTCCACCGGCAAACCGCTCAGCGCCGCCGCTTCGCTTTCGTTAGGGATCAGGTAGTCGATGGCAGCGTACCAATCCGCAGGCAACGGCCGGCTGGCGGGTGCGGGATTGAGGATCACGGTTTTGCCCAGTTCACGCCCGCGCTTCAACGCATGACCGACCGTCGCGTCTGGCACTTCCAGTTGGCAGATGATCACGTCTGCCGCTTGCAACACGGAGTCAAAACGATCGATCACACCCGGCGTCAAAGCACCGTTGGCGCCTGCGACAATCACGATCGCGTTCTGGCTGTTGTCATCCACAACGATCAACGCGACACCGCTGGCGCCGTCGACGATGCTGATGGCATCACAATCAATCTGCTCGGCCAACAATGCGTTGCGCAACTGCTGCCCGTAGGCGTCGGAACCGATGCAGCCAACCATCGAAACTTCAGCGCCCAGTCGAGCCGCCGCTACAGCCTGATTCGCACCTTTGCCGCCGGAGACGGTTGAAAACGACTGGCCGATCAGCGTTTCGCCGCCACGCGGCAGGCGCGGCGCGCGGGTGACCAGGTCCATGTTCAAGCTGCCTATTACCACTACTTTTGCGGGCATACGTCACTACTCATCAATTCGGTTTGAGCGCTGCTTATTAGCGAAGCTGGGCGAACACGCCGGCCAGCGGCGCAGTCGATTCTCGCAAAACAATACTCGGGGTCACGATCCGTTGATCGGTGGCCAGGGCCGGCGTGGCAATCCTTCGCAACAAGACTTCGGCGGCCATTTCGCCGAGTTGCAGGATCGACTGGCCGACGGTGGTCAGTGCCGGGTACACATAACGACTCATTTGAATGTCGTCGAAGCCGATCACCGACAGCTCGTTGGGTACGCGAATGTTGCGCTCGGCGGCCGCGCGCAACACGCCGATACCAATCATGTCGTTACCGGCAAAAATTGCGCTCGGCGGATTATTCTCCAGCAGAGTCGCAGCGGCGTTGTAACCACCGGTGCTGGTGAAATCACTTTCCAGCATGCGCTCACGCGGCACATCGACGCCCGCCTCTTTCAGCGCCCGGCAATAACCAGCCAGACGCATTTGCGCCACGCTGGTATCCGCCGGCCCGCCGATGGTGGCGATGTCACGATGGCCCAATTCGAGCAGATGCCGGGTCGCCAGATAGGCGCCGTATTCGTGGTCAATCCGCACCAGATCGGCATTCACCCCTTGCAGTCCCCGGTCGACAATCACCATCGGCGTGCGCACCGCCGCGAGGCCCTCGGCGAGTCCGGCGTCGCCACCGGCCGAGGCGACGATCAAGCCGTCGATGCGTTTTTCCAGCAACACCCTTAAATAGCTGCGCTGCTTGTCCGGGTTGTCGTCAGAGTTGCAGAGGATCACGCAATAGCCATTTCGCTCGCAGTAATCCTCGATGCCACGGGCCAATTCGGCGAAGTACGGGTTGAGGCTGTTGGGCACCAGCAAACCGATGGTCGCCGTGGTTTTGGCTTTCAACGACCGCGCGACGGCGCTGGGCACGTAGTCGAGCGTCTTGATCGCCGCTTCGACTTTAACCCGCACTTCCTCGCTGACCGGCCGCGTCTTGTTCACCACGTGAGACACGGTGGTGTAGGAAATGCCCGCAAGCGCCGCCACATCCTTGATTGTTGCCATGAATCAGGTCCGCCGGCTTGCGCGCTGACTGCGATAAGTATCGAGCACCACGGCGACCACAATAACGGCGCCAGTGATGATGCGTTTGGTCGGTTCGCTCGCGCCGATTTGCGCCAGGCCTGCGGCCAGTACCGAGATGATCAACACCCCGAAGAACGTACTGATCACCGAGCCACGGCCGCCCATCAGGCTGGTGCCGCCGATGACCACAGCCGCGATCACTTGCAGCTCCAGACCCGAACCGGCGTTGGGATCGGCAGCTTCCAGACGCGAAATCTGAAACAGTGCGGCAATCCCGGCCAGCAGGCCCATCAGGCTGAACACTAGAATCTTGTAAGGTTTCGGGTTGATCCCCGCCAGACGCACCGCTTCTTCGTTAGTGCCGATGCCGATCAAGTAGCGACCGAACACGGTGCGCGTCAGCACAGCCTGAGCCACGATGATAATCACAAAGGCAATGATGAACGACGGCGAAATGCCGAAGGCAATCGGGTTCGACAGCCAGGCAAAGGAATCACCGATGTAAGCCGTGCGCGAACCGGTCATCTGATACGCCAGGCCGCGGGCCATTTCCAGCACGCCGAGCGAGACGATAAACGACGGAATCCGCCATGCCACGGTGATCGAACCGGTCACAGTGCCGGCCAACGCCGCTACGCCCATGCCGAGCAAAGCGGCGGGCAAAACGCTCCAGCCCCAGCCGAGAATCGCCACGCTGACCGCCGACGCCGCGAGCGCGAGTACCGAACCGACCGACAAATCGATGCCACCGATGATCAGCACGAAGGTCATGCCGACCGCCAGCACCATCAAATCCGGGATCTGGTTGGCCAGGGTACTGAAGGTGTCATACGAGAGAAAATGGCTGCTCAGGACCGAGAACAGCGCGATCATCGCCAGCAAGGCGCCGGCCAACCCCAGGTAAGTACCGAGGCCGTAGAAATTGCCACCACGTTTACCGGCGGACGTTGCAGTTTTCATGGGAGATCCCTAGGCGCTGCTTCGTTGAGCAACGCATCACGTTTTTGGTAGCCGGCAAATGCGGCGGCAAGCAAATCATCCTGGGTCCAGCTGTCGCGCTCGAATGTGTCGATCAAACGCCCTGCCGACAACACGCCGATGCGGTCGCAAATCAGCATCAGTTCACGCAGGTCACTGGACACCACCACCAGCGCTTTGCCCTGGCGCGTCAATTCGCCGAGCAAGGCATAGATGTCGAACTTGGCGCCGACGTCGATGCCGCGTGTCGGCTCGTCGAACAACATCACCGAACAATCGCGCTCCAGCCAGCGGCCGATCACGACTTTCTGCTGGTTGCCGCCGGACAGCTCCGACACCAGTTGCGTCGGGCTGGAACTGCGGATGCGCATGGCGCTGATCTGCCGCTGAGCCAGCGCGATCTCGTCGCCGTTATTGACCACGCCCGCATTGGAAATCACCGGCATATTGCCCAGCGCTATGTTGGCGCTGATCGATTGGGTCAGCAGCAGGCCTTCGCCCTTGCGGTCTTCGGTGATCAGCGCGATGCCGTGACCGACCGCATCGGCGGGTGAACGGATGCTCACGACCTTGGCCGGCGAACCCAGCGCGACGGTACCGCTGTCGGGCGTATCAGCGCCGAAGATCAGCCGCAGCAATTCTGTGCGCCCTGCCCCGATCAATCCGGAAATACCGAAGATCTCACCGGCGCGCACTTCAAAGGAAACGTCGCGAACTTTGTCGGAACGGGTCAGTCCTTTGACCGTCAAGGCCGGCGCGCCGATCTTGCGCTCGCCCATGTCCATGTGTTCGCCCAGCTCGCGACCGACCATCAAGGTCACCAGTTGCTCACTGTTGTAATTGACCATCGGCTCGACGCACACCAGATTGCCGTCGCGCAGCACTGCAATGCGCTGCGCCACTCGCGCGAGTTCTTCGAGGCGATGGGAGATGTAGATGATCGACACACCACGCGCTTGCAGGCGAGTGATCTGCTCGAAAAGCATCTCGACTTCGCGCGCCGTCAGCATCGCGGTCGGCTCGTCGAGGATCAGCACATGACAGTCGCCGATCAGGTTGCGGGCAATCTCGACCATTTGCTGGTGACCGATGCCCAACTCGCCGACCAGTGTGTCCGGGTCAATCGCGTCGAGGCCAACTTGCGCCATCGCCTCGATCGCCGCTTTGCGCAACTGCTTGCGGCTGATCCAGCCACCGTTGCTCGGCAAGTTATCGAGAAACAGGTTCTCCGCCACTGACAATGTCGGCAGCAGATTGAGTTCTTGCATGACCATGCGAATGCCCAGGTCTTCAGCCTGGGTGCGGCTGCCAGGGCGGTAATCCTGACCCTGGAATTGCATCTGGCCAGTGGTCGGTGTGACCAGGCCGCCGATGATTTTCGACAAGGTACTTTTGCCGGCGCCGTTCTCACCGGTCAGCGCCAGCACTTCACCGCGCATCAGCGTCAGGTCGATGCCGGTCAGGACAGGTTGCGCGTAGGTCTTACCGATGCCGCTGACCGAGAGGACAGCGTTCGGGGCGGAAACTGACATAGAAAACTCTCCATGCACCCGCCCGGACGGGCGAGTGCCATTGTGTCGCCAGAAGGATTACTTGGTAACCAGCTCCACGGGAGTTTCGATCACGCCGTTGGTGCCGCTGTCGACTTTTTCGCCTTTGATGATTTTCAGCGCAGTCTCGATACCGAACACGGCTTGCTTGGCAGCAAACTGGTCAGCGGTAGCCAGGACGCGGCCGTCCTTGAGCATCGGCTTGATGGCATTGATGTTGTCGTAACCGACGACTTGCACCTTGCCAGCCTTGCCTGCTGCGCGAACGGCGGAAACGGCGCCGACGGCCATGCTGTCGTTACCGGCCAGCAACGCTTTGACGTCCGGGTATTCGCTGAGGATCGACGCGGCAACCTTATTGCCCTTGTCGATTTCCCAATCACCGGATTGCAAGGAAACAACCTTGATCTGCGCCGCTTCCATTGCATCCTTGAAACCGGCGGTGCGCTGCTGGGCGTTGGTGGTAGTGGACACGCCTTCGATGATGCCGACTTCGTCACCGGCCTTCAGTTGCTTGGCCAGGTACTCACCGACCAGACGCGCGCCTTTGCGGTTGTCCGGGCCAACAAACGGTACGGTGATGTTCTTGCTTTTGACGACAGTCGGGTCGAGTTGGTTGTCGATGTTGATCACGGTAATGCCGGCATCGACAGCTTTCTTGATCACCGGGACCATGGCTTTGGAATCGGCCGGTGCAATCACCAGCGCGTTGACCTTGGCCAGAATCATTTGCTCGACGATGCGCGTTTGGCCCGCGGTGTCGGTTTCGTCCTTGATGCCGTTGGAGATCAGGTCGAAATCGGCGGAATGGTCTTTCTGATAAGCCTTGGCGCCGTCTTCCATGGTCAGGAAGAATTCGTTGGCCAGGGACTTCATGACCAGCGCGACTTTAGGTTTTTCAGTGTCGGCGAACGCCGAAGAGAGGGGTAAAGCAGCAGAGGCGGCAGCCAGCATAGCGACAGCGAGAAGACGTCCAGCGAATGGCAGCTTCATGGGTTCACTCCGATCTTATGATTATTTGTGAGCAACGCTTGCGCTAGCGTAGGCTACTTCGCGTCCGGCAATGGATCGATCCACTGCGGGTGCCGCGCAAACGTTTGCGTAGATCGAACTATGCGAACCCAGCAGAGATTTGTCAACGGCCAGAAACGGCCATTATGTAACCCGGCAGCAAAACCGGGTTTGTCACTTACGCCGTGGTGTCGACCACTGAACCGGTGCTCGCGCCCTTGGCCATTTCCTTGACCAGCGCGCCCGCCACTTCGAGCATCGCGCCGTTGGTTTCGGCAATCTGACCTTGAATCGCCATGACCGCCGTAGCTTTGGCTTCCGGTGTCGGATACGGCGCTGCCTGGGCGGCAGCCAATTGTTGCTGCTGTTCGCGCAACTGCTGCTGCAACTCTTGCAGACGCTTGAGCAGAATCTTCACCGCCGCGCTTTGATTGCTTTTGGCCTCGGTCGCAGCTTCGGCGCCGGCACTTTTATCCAGGCCCAAAGCGCCGGTCTTGACCTGTTTGCCATCGTCTTCCTTGGTGCCCAGCGCAGCGGCCGCGGCTTCGGTCGTGGCGTCATTCAACGCGCGGATCGTCGCGGCTGATTTGCCACCAATGGTGACGCCTGCGGCGTTGGGAAGACCTACTGATAACGACATGCGAGCTCCACAGAGAAAGATCCTTTGAAGGGTCATCGACCTGCGCGCGAGTTTCTTTAGCACAGGTTTGCAATCCGGCAAGCGGACTAATTCGACAGAATCCGTAGGGCTTTTCGGTGGGCCGAACACAAACGCTCCACATGTTCGGAAACCCGGACAACGGGGCGTTTAACCAATCCTGTCCTCTGCATTAATATTGATATAAATCATCAGGTTAAAAGTTTTTCTCGTTCAAAGTCAGGCTGGTACAGATCCTGCTCCATTTCGCATACCCAGGCGTTCAGATCTGCCGGGCGTATCTAGATGAACTGCATCAGCACCGTCACTACTAGAGAGAAAATAATGAAATCTGCTTTCAACACTTTTATTCCGGGCGCTTTGGCCCTCCTGCTGCTCCTGCCGACCGCCGTTCAGGCGAAAGAAGCTCAAACTCAACAGAAACTGGCAAACGTCGTGGTCCTGGCCACCGGCGGCACCATCGCCGGTGCTGGTGCCAGCGCGGCGAACAGTGCGACCTACCAGGCGGCCAAGGTCGGTATCGAACAATTGATCGCCGGCGTGCCTGAACTCAGCCAATTGGCCAACGTGCGTGGCGAACAAGTCATGCAGATCGCCTCTGAAAGCATCACCAACGACAACCTGCTGCAACTCGGCCGCCGCGTTGCGGAACTGGCTGACAGCGAAGACGTCGATGGCATCGTCATCACTCACGGCACCGACACCCTGGAAGAAACCGCTTACTTCCTGAACCTGGTGGAAAAAACCGACAAGCCGATCGTCGTGGTTGGCTCCATGCGCCCGGGCACCGCGATGTCCGCCGACGGCATGCTCAACCTGTACAACGCCGTGGCCGTGGCCAGCAGCAAAGAAGCGCGCGGCAAAGGCGTACTGGTGACGATGAACGACGAAATCCAGTCCGGTCGTGACGTCAGCAAAATGATCAACATCAAGACCGAGGCGTTTAAAAGTGCCTGGGGCCCGCTGGGCATGGTCGTTGAAGGCAAATCCTACTGGTTCCGCTTGCCAGCCAAGCGTCACACGATGGATTCGGAATTCGACATCAAAACCATCAAGAGCCTGCCTGACGTAGAAATCGCCTATTCCTACGGTAACGTCAGCGACACTGCCTACAAAGCATTGGCGCAATCGGGTGCCAAAGCGATCATCCACGCCGGTACCGGCAACGGCTCGGTGTCTTCACGTGTAGTTCCGACCCTGCAAGCCCTGCGCAAGGACGGCGTGCAAATCATTCGTTCGTCCCACGTCAATGCCGGCGGTTTCGTTCTGCGTAATGCTGAACAGCCTGACGACAAAAACGACTGGGTCGTCGCACATGACCTGAACCCGCAGAAGGCACGCATTCTGGCCATGGTCGCGCTGACCAAGACCAACGACAGCAAAGAACTGCAACGGATGTTCTGGGAATACTGATCGCCCCTCGCCCGACCGATTCCGGTCGGGCACTGCTTACGCCGTTTGCCGACTCTGGCAAGCGGCGCCCCCTACAAATAAATTCGAACCGTCCTACACCAAACGGGTAAAACGGCTGTCAGAGGATTTTCTTGAATTTTAAGCAGTTGCGAAAATGCTTACAGTTAAATACTGTATGCACGTACAGCTTAATAAGGATAATTCCGTGGCCACCCCTTCTGCCTCTCCTGACTCCTTTGAACGCATGGGTTTGCGCGTTCAGAAAATCATCAATTCCCCCACCGCGCAAAAATCCAAAGCCGCGCTGATCTTCCGTTTGCCGGACGAACCGGTGGACGAATGGGAACGCCTGCTCGAAGAAATCGACGAGAACGATAACGTCACCCTCGCCTACCGCGACGATGGCGGCGTGCAGATTTTCTGGGTTGTGCCGAAGGAAGATTGAGTCAATGAGTGTCCGTTGTTTTGCGTTTCTGTTTATGTTCATCGCCCTGGGCGCCCAGGCGGCTGCGCCACGTACTTTCAGCGAAGCGAAGAAAGTCGCCTGGAAGCTCTACGCCCCACAGTCCACCGAGTTTTATTGCGGCTGCAAATACACCGGCAACAAGGTCGACTTGGCGGGATGTGGCTACGTGCCGCGCAAAAGCGCCAAGCGTGCCGCGCGTATCGAGTGGGAACACATTGTTCCGGCGTGGCAGATCGGCCATCAGCGCCAATGCTGGCAGTCGGGCGGGCGCAAGAACTGCACGCGCTACGATCCGGTTTACAAGAAAGCTGAGGCTGACTTGCACAACCTGGTGCCAAGCATTGGTGAGGTAAATGGTGATCGGAGCAATTTCAGTTTTGGCTGGCTGCCGGTGCAAACAGGGCAATACGGTTCGTGCCTGACCCAAGTCGACTTCAAAGCGAAGAAGGTCATGCCCCGCCCTTCGATTCGCGGGATGATCGCCCGGACTTATTTCTACATGAGCAAGCAGTACGGTTTGCGCCTGTCGAAACAGGATCGCCAACTGTACGAAGCCTGGAACAAGACCTATCCGGTGCAAACCTGGGAACGCCAGCGCAATCAGAGCGTGGCGTGTGTGATGGGGCGCGGCAACGAGTTTGTCGGCCCAGTGGACATGAAAGCCTGCGGCTGAGCGAATGCTAAACGCAGAAAGGCCTCGGGCGTTTAAAACCCGAGGCCTTTTTTGTATCAGTTGCCGACCTTGTTGTAGCGCCAATAACCCATCAGGTTCAGCGACTCGCGGGGAATGCCGCGCTCCTGGATCAGGTATTTGCGCAAGCTCATGACGGCCACTGTCTCGCCGGCGATCCAGCCGTAGAAGCCGTCATTGGCCGATTCGGAGGTTTCCCAGAGGATTTCCTCATCAACATTGACCTCCTCCACCTCCAGCACTTCGCAAGACTTTGACGCCGACGTCGGCAGGTCGGCCCGCTGGATGGCTTCGACCATCAATAATCCTGCATCAGCGTGATCGCGAATCAACCATTCAACCGAAAGCCCGGGCCAGTCAGGCACTGGCAATGCGTCTTCGCGACTGTCGATTTCAAAAAATGCCTGGGTGACCGGTGGCTGGGCCAGGGTCGCCAGTTCATCGAGAATCCCCAGTGCGGCGGGTAACGCCGTTCCATCAGCGACCAGCAGCAATTGCTTGAGCGCCTGTGGCGGCTTCCATTCGAAACCGCCTGCGTCCTGCGCCGAGAAGCGTCGATCCGGTGCGCGGATCTGGATTGATTCGCCCGGCATCGCATTAATAGCCCATCGAGAGGCTGGACCGGTCTCGCCGTGCAACACAAAGTCGATATCCACTTCGCCCTGCTCGGCGCGCAGATGCCGAATTGTGTAAGTGCGCATTGCCGGACGTTCAGCGACTGGCATTGAACGATATCGGGCGAGCCAATCGTCACTATGAGCTAGCCTAGCAGGCGAGCCGTCCGCCGCCGGAAAAAACAGTTTCACCCGCTGATCTGGCGCCCATGTGGCCATTTCGCTGACCATCGGCCCGGCCAGAGTGACCCGCATCATGTGCGGGCTCAGGGTTTGTTTACGCTGCAACACGGCGTCGAACATTTTGTAAGGATTGGCGTTGGCCATCGGGGGGCTCCTTGCGGGAATCGACAGTGACTACGTATGAATACGAGCCGCCGTGGACGCCCTTTAAGCTTCCCTGCTGAACGGTGCCTGAACCATTACGCGATTACTGAGCGGCCGGACGCTCGATGATCAGCGTTTCAATGTTCTGCTTTTTCGCTTTGACCAGCGCCGCGCTCACTTGCGCCTGCCGCGCCTCGGCCTCTGCCTTGGAGCTGAATGGCCCAAGCAGGATCCGGTCCTTGCCGTTTTCCCGGACGACATTGGAAACAAAACTGTGCTCGATCAACCAGCCGCTCAAGTCGCTGACTGCCTGGGTCGTCTCACCGCGGACCTCAATTTCCCATTGCGGACCTGCTGCAACGGCTGGGGCGGAAACGTTCGCGGACGACGACTTTTGAGCACCTGCATCCCTGCCCTCACCACATCCCGCCAACGCCAATACTGCGATTACCAAGGCCATTTTGCGCACAACGTTTCCCTCTGAAGGCTGAAAGCGCGGATTTTAACATTCATGAATACTTCCCGAGTGCCGCAAAATGGGCTTAAAACAACGAGAATCATGGTTGCCGCCTCTGTATAGTTACGCCTTGGGAATTAATGCAGCATCTGCGCGTCAGAAAGAGGCACCCAAACCGTGAGACTTCGCACTAATCTATAACTACACCGACCTCTGCACTGTCTGAATCAGGTGCCCTACAAGCAATCAAGGAGAAGACCATGCTGATACTCACCCGCAAAGTCGGTGAAAGCATAAACATCGGTGATGACATCACTATCACCATCCTGGGCGTTAGCGGCCAACAAGTGCGCATCGGCATCAATGCTCCGAAAGACGTTGCCGTACACCGTGAAGAAATCTATCAGCGCATTCAGGCTGGCCTGACCGCTCCAGACAAGCCACAAACCCCCTGAATCCTGCTGCAGTCAGTAGCCAGCCCGTTCGCCTCAGCGCAATGGCTGGCTAAAGATTCAAATACCCCGCTTCGCTCTTCCTGCTTCATCGCTTATCCCCCTCGTGACCTGGAGCCGATACTAACGGCTTCGGCGACGTCTTGGCTGTCAGACCATTCGCTTTAATCCCGAGGAATCGTCCGTCACGACCCGAAGGTCACGCCGCGCGCCATGCCGGTGGCCGCAATCACCATCAGCATCATCAGCAGCGCTTCCATATGACTGATCCGCGCGAACAGCCTTGCCCGCCCCAGATCAATCGAAGCGCCCCGCCCCAATGCGATCCGCCACTTGATCAACGTGATCATCGGCATCAGCTCCAGCAGCAGAATAATCACGAACAGGGTCATTTTCAGATGGAACAGCGGCTGCTGCAGATAGTAGTCGGTGCCCTTCTCGAACCCGGCAAAAGCGCGCATCAGCCCCGTGATCAGCAGAACAATCGCCGAAATCCCCCAGACGTTATCCGCCACCAGCACATTGCGCACCTGCGCCGTACCTGCGGCCAAACGGCTGAACGCAGAGCCCCGCACGAGGACGCCCGACAGCCCCAAGGCAAACGCCAGCAAATGGATTGCCGCAAGAAACCAGTGAGACAACATAGGGATCTCCTGACAGGAAAATGGAAAATGGCCTGTCAGTAGTAGTTCAAAATTCGACGACTTGCTGCCTGCGTCCTACAGAAAAAGAGGCCAAATCCGCAGACCATGACGCAACCCAAATAGGCCAGAATGGGGACTCGCCAAGGATGGAAGACATGGACCGATCAAACCTGCCAACGCTTGTACTGCTACCGGGAATGGATGGAACGGGTGAGTTGTTCGAACCTTTCGTTTCTGCCCTCAAGGACGTTTGCGACATTGTTGTCGTTTCTTACCCGTGCGATATCCCGCTGAGCTACATCGAACTGCAAGCCATTGCCAGGCAGTCGCTGCCCACGGACCGCCCGTTCGTTTTACTGGGTGAATCGTTTTCTGGACCGATTGCAATCGCGCTGACGGCGTTATGTTTGCCGCAGCAGGTTGGAATGGTGCTGTGCTGCACCTTCGCCAGCAACCCGCGACCGCTGTTCAAACATTTCGGTTTTTTACTTAAATGCCTGCCGATGAACGCCTTGCCCACCGGATGGCTATTACCCGTGCTGCTCGGTCGATTTTCTACAGCCCATTTGCGTGCCGCTCTGCGCCAAGCCATCAATCAGGTCAGACCTGAGGTGATGCGCTCAAGACTGCGCTCGGTGCTCGATGTCGACACGTCTGCGCAGCTTGGCCAAATCGAGATCCCAAGCATCTACCTGCGTGCCACCGACGACCATGTGGTACCGGAGGCAGCCTCCGAGCGAATCTCCCAGCTAAACCCAAAAACGCAAATCATCGACATCAAAGCCCCGCACTGCCTGCTTCAAGCAGCCCCGGAAGAGGCGGCAAGCCAAGTCATCAAATTTCTACGGGCCATCGCCCCGCCGTAACGGATTACAGCTTTGTCATGGAGATGTCAGCGTAGTTCGCGCCCTCGATTCGTAGAGTGGAATCGTCAGTTACCCAAGTCTGGGCAACTCGCCTCGTCGCCGCCACCCAACGCGTACTCAATCAACAGGACGGCCCGACGGTGCTGGTCGGTCATTCCTACGCTGGCACCGTGGTCAGCGAAGCCGGGGTCGATCCGAAGGTCAGCTCGTTGGTCTACGGGGCCGCGCGCGCACCGGATGCCGGCGAAGATTTCGTCGCACTGTCCGCCAAGTATCCAACCATGCCGGTGCGCGCCGGCACCGAAGAACACGACGGTTACGTCACGTTGAAGCAGGACGCGTTCCTCAAATATTTCGACGGTGACGTGCCGCGCGACAAAGCCATGACGCTGTTCGCCGTGCAGCAACCGATTGCCAAAACCCTGTTCGGCGAATGCACCACTGCCGCAGCCTGGCACAGCAAACCGTCGTGGTACGCAGTGTCGAGCCTCGACCAGACGATCAATCCGGACCTAGAGCGCTTCCTCGCCAAACGCATGGGCGCAACCACTATCGAGTTGCCGTCGAGTCATTTGTCACTGGTTTCCCATTCGAAGGAAATCGCCGACCTGATCCTCGAAGCCTCCGGGCGCTAGCCGTAATGCCGGGCTCGATTGCATTACAACTTTGTCATTCAACTGTTGGTCGGCTGTCCGCATCGCCTCGGTAACCTGAGTTCACTGTCGCGCAGTTGCCCGCAGAAATCTTAAAGAGAGACACATCATGAAAATGTTAATTCTCGGTTTCGCCGCCCTCCTCGCCACCGGTTCGGCGTTTGCCGACACCCAACCACAGCGTTCGGTGATTCATGACAAACCCGGTTTCTTCGTTCACCTGGATGTCGACAAAGTGCTGTCCAGCACCGATATCTCACAAGCGTGCGGGATTATTCCTGCGCGGCTCGACTACCTGGACCACAAAGGCCTGGAGCACGTGCTCGATTATCAGGTCGAAGGCGCCGGTTGCATCAATGACAATTGAGTGGGCGGCCAACGATGTGCGGCCCGCGTCACGCGCAGATGATCGGGCTACACTGGCTCACGCGCGCCACGGCGCAATGACTTTTTACGGAAATAGATCATGAACATCCTTGTCGTTGAAGACGAGCCGAAGGCAGGCAATTACTTGCTCAACGGCCTGCAGGAACTCGGTTACTCGGTGAGCCTGGCGCGCAATGGCGTCGACGGCTTGCACCTGGCACTGGAAACCTCGTTCGACGTCATCGTGCTCGACGTGATGATGCCGAAAATGGACGGCTGGGAAGTGTTGCGGCGCTTGCGCAAAGAGGCCGACACGCCAGTGTTGTTTCTCAGCGCTCGAGATGACATTGCCGACCGCATCAAAGGCCTCGAACTGGGCGCTGACGATTACCTGATCAAACCGTTTTCCTTCGCCGAACTGGTGGCGCGCCTGCGCACGTTGACCCGTCGCGGCCCGTCCCGCGAAGAGGAACAACTGCAAGTCGCTGACCTGCAGATTGACGTGCTCAAGCGCCGCATCACCCGCGCGGGCGTGCGCATTACCCTGACCAATAAAGAATTCGCCTTGCTACATTTGTTTGCCACGCACCAGGGCCAAGTGCTGTCGCGCTCGCTGATTGCGTCGCGGGTGTGGGACATGAATTTCGACAGCGACACTAATGTCGTCGATGTCGCGGTGCGGCGTTTGCGCATGAAAGTCGATGACCCGTTCCAACTGAAACTGATCCACAGCGTGCGCGGTATCGGCTACCGCTTTGATACGCAGCCATGACCCGCAGAGCGCACTCCCTGACGCTGCGCCTGGCGTTGTTGTTTGCCCTGCTCGCCTTCGCCTCGTTGGCGACATTGGGCGTGGCGTTGTACCGCGAACTCGAACGCGAGCTGGTACGCCGCGATGATGCGGCGCTGATCACTCGCGTCGATCAGATGCGCACGCTGCTCAATGACAGCAATACGCTGGACCTGATCAAGACCAAACCGGCGCTGTTCCAGAACATGCTCGGCAACCGCGAGTCGGTGCTGACCATTGGCGAGCCGGGGCAAAAGCCGCTGCTGGTGGTCAACCCCGGCAACCTGCTGATACCGACGTTGTCGCCGGTGGCGATGGACCGTCCGCTGGCGTTGAGCGACGTGCAGCATTTCCCCAGCGTCGATGGCGTGCCGTTTGCGGCAGCGTCGGCGATCATCGATTCCGGCGACGTCGGCAGCCTGCAAGTGCTGACCGGGCGACTGATGACCGAGCGCACCAGCGTGCTCGCCAACTACCGGTTGCGCGTGTACATCCTGGCCAGCGTCGCCGCGTTGCTGCTCGCGCTCTGCGGTTACTGGCTGCTTTATCACGGACTGCGCCCGCTGCGACGGCTCGCCGTGCACGCGCAAGGCATCGGCGTCGGCAACCTCGGCGAACGCCTTGGCAGCGAAGGCGCGCCGCTGGAAATCGTGCCGATGATCGAAGCGTTTAACGGCGTGCTCGACCGCCTCGCCACCGGCTTCGTGCAACTCGGCCAAGTCTCCACCGACATGGCCCACGAACTGCGCACGCCGATCAACAATTTGCTCGGCGAAACCCAAGTCGCCCTCCAGCAAAACCGCAGCGTCGAAGCCTACCAACAACTGCTCGCCTCCAACGTCGAAGAACTCGAACGCCTGGCGCGCATGCTCGACAACATGCTTTTCCTCGCCCGCACCGACCCCGCCAGCGCCCTGCGCCAACGCCAGGAACTGGACGCGGCCGACGAAATGGAACGCATGACGGATTATTTTGAAG
>NZ_MKGS01000154.1:0-43785 GCF_002836905.1 Pseudomonas sp. 43NM1
CATGTGGGGCGAACACTGTGGCGAGGGGGCTTGCCCCCGTTCGGCTGCGCAGCAGTCGTAAAATCAGTCTGACTGTGAAATGCCTGGGTCCGCTTCGCGACCCAACGGGGGCAAGCCCCCTCGCCACAGTGTTCGCCCCACATGGGATTGGCTTTAGTGCGTGCGGGCTACCGCGAACTCGCTCAGTTCCACCAGCGCATCGCGATATTCGCTGGCTGGCAGGGCGTCGAGGCACTTGATCGCGCGGGCCACGTAATCGCGGGCCAGTTGCGCGGTGTATTCCAGCGAACCGGACGCCTCAACGGCCTCGCGGATGCTTTCCAGGTCTTCGATGCCACCCTTCTGGATCGCCTGGCGTACCAGTGCGGCCTGTTCCGGGGTCCCTTCGCGCATGGTGTAGATCAGCGGCAGGGTCGGCTTGCCTTCGGCCAGGTCGTCACCGACGTTCTTGCCCAGGGTTTCCGCGTCGCCCTTGTAATCCAGCAGGTCGTCGACCAGCTGGAAGGCCACGCCCAGGTGATCGCCAAAGGTGCGCAGCGCTTCGCTTTGCTCCGCAGTGGCTTCACACAGGGCCGCGGCGCTGTGGGTCGAGGCCTCGAACAGCATCGCGGTTTTGCCGCGGATGACTTCCATGTAGGTCTCTTCGGTGGTGCTCGCGTCGCGCACCTTCGACAACTGCAGCACTTCGCCTTCAGCGATGATGCGCGTGGCTTGCGAAAGGATCTTCATCACCGGCATCGAGCCCAGTTCGACCATCATTTCGAAAGAACGCGAATACAGGAAGTCGCCGACCAGCACGCTGGGCGCGTTGCCCCACATGGCGTTGGCGGTCGAGCGGCCACGGCGCATGCCGGACATGTCGACGACGTCGTCATGCAGCAGGGTGGCGGTGTGCAGGAACTCGATTGTGGCGGCCAGCAGGCGCAAGTCATCGCCTTCGCGACCCAGGGCCTTGCCACACAGCAACACTAATAGAGGACGCAGGCGTTTACCGCCGGCCGAAGTGATGTAGTCGCCGATTTTCGATACCAGCGGCACTCGGGAAGTCAGCTGCTTCTTGATGATGCCGTCGACGGCGTTAAAATCGTCCGCCACCGCGCGGTAGAAAGCTTGGGGTTGCATCAGCGACAGTTGCTCCAGAAGGGTTGCGCGGCATGCTAGGACCCGCGTCCGGACCTGTCAAGGCGCGATGGACGGCCTCTTGCATCGCTCAAGCAGCTTGCGTACAATCGCGCACCCTGAACTTCCTGGGCAGCACCTGCCTTACGCAATTGCAATCGGGCCTTCCAGCCCAATGCAGCCATGCCAGCCAATATCTCTTCTTATAAAGAGCTGGGTGAGCAGGATTATCGGAGAAATACCATGTCGTACGCAGTAATTGTTACTGGTGGCAAGCAATACAAGGTCGCCCCAGGTGAATACCTGAAGATCGAAAAACTGGAAATCGCTACCGGCGAATCCGTTACTTTTGATCGCGTTCTGTTGGTCGCCAATGGCGATGACGTGAACATCGGCGCCCCGGTTGTTGCTGGCGCTACCGTTGTGGCTGAAGTGATCTCCCAAGGTCGTCACGATAAAGTCCGCATCATCAAGTTCCGTCGTCGTAAGCACCACATGAAGCGTATGGGCCACCGCCAGTGGTACACCGAGATCAAAATCACCGGTATTCAGGCTTAATTTCAGCCTAATCCTCACTAGGAGAATTGACTCATGGCACACAAAAAAGCTGGTGGTAGTACCCGTAACGGTCGCGACTCAGAAGCCAAACGCCTTGGCGTGAAGATGTATGGCGGCCAGAAGATCATTCCGGGCAACATCATCGTGCGTCAGCGCGGCACCCAATTCCACGCCGGTTACGGTGTTGGCATGGGTAAGGATCACACCCTCTTCGCGAAAATCGAAGGCGTGATCAAGTTTGAAGTAAAGGGCGCTTTCAACCGCCGTTACGTGAGCGTTGTCGCCGCTTAATTGCGCGATCGCTGGAAAAGCCCTGTCTCGCGACGGGGCTTTTTCGTTTATGGGGTGAGTCTCTTGCAAAGCTGTTTGTAATGGGCGAAAGCAGCTGGATTGCGGTAGTTGCTTGAGGTCGCTGCGCTCATTTTTGCAAGAGTCTTATGTCTGGATTTTCTTGGCTCGTCCGTATGACGAGAGGCGTTTTGTTATGAAGTTTGTTGATGAAGTATCGATTCGAGTAAAGGCCGGTGACGGCGGCAACGGTTGCATGAGCTTCCGTCGCGAGAAATTTATTGAAAACGGCGGCCCTAACGGCGGCGACGGTGGTGATGGCGGTTCGGTGTACATGCTCGCCGACGAAAACCTCAACACCCTGGTTGACTACCGTTACACCCGTCACTTCGATGCCGAGCGCGGTTCCAACGGCGGCAGCACTGACTGCACCGGTAAAAAAGGTGAAGAGCTGGTGCTGCGCGTACCGGTCGGCACTACCGTGATCGACGCCGCCACTCAGGAAGTTATCGGCGACCTGACCAAGGCTGGCCAGCGTTTGCTGGTTGCGCATGGCGGCTGGCACGGTCTGGGCAACACCCGTTTCAAATCCAGTACCAACCGTGCTCCGCGCCAGACCACTCCGGGCAAACCGGGTGAGGCGCGTGATCTCAAGCTGGAAATGAAAGTCCTTGCCGACGTCGGTCTGCTGGGCTTGCCGAACGCTGGCAAAAGTACTTTCATTCGTTCGGTGTCGGCCGCCAAGCCGAAAGTCGCCGATTATCCGTTCACCACGCTGGTGCCTAACCTCGGTGTGGTCAGCGTCGATCGCTGGAAAAGCTTCGTGGTCGCGGACATTCCGGGTCTGATCGAAGGTGCTTCCGACGGCGCGGGCCTGGGGATTCGTTTCCTCAAGCACTTGTCGCGGACGCGTCTGCTGTTGCACCTCGTGGACATGGCGCCGCTCGACGACGCCAGCGCCCCGGATGCTGCCGAAGTGATCGTCAGCGAACTGACCAAGTTCAGCCCGTCCCTGGCTGAGCGTGATCGTTGGCTGGTGCTGAACAAATGCGACCAGATCCTTGAAGAAGAGCACGAAGAGCGCGTCAAGGAGATCGTTGATCGCCTGGAATGGACCGGTCCGGTCTACGTGATCTCGGCCATCTCCAAGCTCGGCACCGAGCGTCTGTGCCACGACATCATGCGTTACATGGAAGACCGTGCCGATCGCCTGGCCAATGACCCGGCGTACAAGGAAGAACTGGCCGACCTCGATCAGCGCATCGAAGACGAAGCCCGTGCCCAGTTGCAGGCCCTGGATGACCAGCGTGCCCTGCGCCGTAGCGGCGTGAAGTCGGTCCACGACATCGGCGACGATGATTGGGACGAAGAAGATGTGGATGACGAAGACGGTCCGGAAATCATTTACGTGCGTGACTGATTCGTTGCAGTAAACTTGAACGCCGCTCAATCGAGCGGCGTTTTAGTATCTGCAAATCGATAGTTGGTCACGAATAACCACGAATAACGTCACGGGCAGCGCTGGGTCGCGCTGTCCTCAAGCTAAGGTTGAAGATGATGCGGAGCAAGGTGACAGGTGCGCAGCGTTGGGTCGTGAAGATCGGCAGCGCTTTGCTGACGGCGGATGGCAAAGGCCTGGATCGCGCGGCAATGGCTGTCTGGGTTGAACAGATGGTGGCCTTGCATGAGGCGGGCGTCGAGTTGGTGCTGGTGTCCTCCGGGGCGGTGGCGGCCGGCATGAGCCGTCTGGGCTGGACCGTGCGACCCAGTGCAATGCACGAATTGCAGGCCGCTGCGGCAATCGGTCAGATGGGTCTGGTGCAGGCTTGGGAATCGAGCTTTGCCGAGCACGCCCGGCATACCGCGCAGATTCTCCTGACCCATGACGACCTGTCCGACCGCAAGCGCTACCTTAACGCCCGCAGCACCCTGCGCGCGTTGGTCGAACTCAAGGTCATCCCGGTGATCAACGAGAACGACACCGTGGTCACCGACGAAATCCGTTTCGGCGACAACGACACGTTGGCGGCGCTGGTGGCGAATCTGGTCGAGGCTGATTTGCTGGTGATCCTTACCGATCGCGACGGCATGTTCGACGCCGACCCGCGCAATAACCCTGACGCCAGCCTGATTTACGAAGCGCGCGCCGATGATCCGGCGCTCGACGCGGTGGCGGGCGGCACCGGTGGCGCGTTGGGTCGTGGCGGCATGCAAACCAAATTGCGCGCCGCAAGGCTGGCTGCGCGTTCGGGGGCGCACACCATTATTGTTGGCGGGCGGATTGAGCGCGTGCTTGATCGCCTGAAGGCTGGCGAGCGCATCGGCACGTTGCTGTCGCCGGAGCGCGGCATGCTCGCGGCGCGCAAGCAATGGCTGGCCGGGCATCTGCAAACGCGCGGCACGCTGGTGCTCGATGCTGGCGCGGTGACGGCGTTGTCGCAAGGCAATAAAAGTTTGCTGCCGGTCGGCGTCAAACTGGTTCAAGGCAGTTTTCGACGTGGCGAAATGGTTGTTTGCGTGGCGCCCGACGGCCGAGAAATCGCCCGTGGCCTCGCCAATTACAGCGCTCTCGAAGCACAAAAAATCATTGGTCAGTCGTCTGAAGCGATTGTCGGTCTGTTGGGTTACATGGCTGAACCGGAACTGGTTCACCGCGATAATCTGATCCTGGTCTGAAGGAATATTGAATGCGCGTAGCAAAAGGGTTGTTGGGTTTGCTGTTGGCGATGCCGTTGCTGGCGTCAGCAGAAGAGATTGCCCAGGTGTCGACGGTGTTCAAATTCGTCGGCCCGAATGATCGGATCGTCGTCGAAGCGTTTGATGATCCCAAGGTAGAAGGCGTGACCTGCTACCTGTCGCGCGCCAAGACTGGCGGCGTGAAGGGTGGTTTGGGTCTGGCGGAAGATCGTGCCGAGGCGTCGCTGGCCTGTCGTCAGGTTGGCCCGATCAGCTTTAAAGGCGAACTGAAGGATGGCGATGAGGTGTTCAAAGAGCGCACATCGCTGGTATTCAAGTCGATGCAGGTCGTGCGTTTCCTCGACAAGAAGCGCAATACGCTGGTGTATCTGGTGTACAGCGATCGTCTGATCGAAGGCAGCCCGCAGAATGCGGTAACGGCGATTCCAATCCTGCCGTGGCCGCACGCGCAATAAGTCATACGTAAAACCAAATGTGGGAGCGAGCTTGCTCGCGATGACTGACTAACATTCAACATCTCTGTTGGCTGAAAGTCCGCTATCGCGAGCAGGCCCACTCCTACATTTTTTTGTATTGAATTCACCAAATCGCAGGCAATAAAAAACCGACCCTGAGGTCGGTTTTTCAACAAGCTTATCGCTTATGCGGCTACAGCAAGGTTCAGAGCCTTGACGTGACCGTTCAGGCGGCTCTTATGACGAGCAGCCTTGTTCTTGTGGATGATGCCTTTATCGGCCATACGGTCGATAACTGGCACGGCCAGAACGTAAGCAGCTTGAGCTTTTTCAGCGTCTTTTGCGTCGATGGCTTTAACTACATTCTTGATGTAGGTACGAACCATGGAACGCAGGCTGGCGTTGTGGCTGCGACGCTTCTCAGCCTGTTTTGCACGTTTTTTGGCGGAAGGTGTGTTGGCCACCGTCGAGCTCCTCGAAAGACTTTTTAGGAAATAGCAAACAAAATAGGCCGCGAATCATGCCGATGAGTTGATGTCTTGTCAAGGGCGGTTGAGACGTTCCGCTAAGTGGTAGGTATAAAGAGGCGGGATATTTATTTCCGGCGCTTGACCTGTAAACTCGCGAGCTTTGGCTCTGTGCTGCTGCGGCGCGGAGTATCGCATAAGTAGGCGCTTTGTTCGCCTGCTGTTTATCGACAGGCACAAACTCTTTCAATGAATCTGCTCAAATCGTTGGCCGCCGTCAGCTCTATCACGATGCTTTCCCGGGTTCTGGGGTTCGTTCGTGACACTCTTATCGCACGTACATTTGGTGCCGGGATGGCGACGGACGCCTTCTTTATCGCCTTCAAACTGCCCAATCTGCTGCGCCGGATCTTTGCCGAAGGCGCATTTTCCCAAGCCTTCGTGCCGATTCTCGCCGAATACAAGAGCCAAAAGGGCGAGGAGGCGACGCGAACGTTCATTGCCTACGTCTCGGGCCTGCTGACGCTGGTATTGGCGCTGGTGACCGCGCTGGGCATGCTCGCCGCGCCGTGGGTCATCTGGGCGACCGCGCCGGGTTTCACCGATACCCCGGAAAAATTCCAGCTCACGTCCGATCTGCTGCGCGTGACCTTCCCCTATATATTGCTGATTTCCCTGTCTTCATTGGCCGGGGCAATCCTCAATACCTACAACCGATTCTCGGTGCCGGCGTTCGTGCCGACCCTGCTGAACGTCAGCATGATCATCTTTTCGGTGTTCCTGACGCCGTATTTCGATCCGCCGGTCATGGCGTTGGGCTGGGCGGTACTGGTCGGTGGCCTGGCGCAATTGCTTTATCAACTGCCGCACCTGAAAAAAATCGGCATGTTGGTATTGCCGCGCCTGAACCTGCGTGACAGCGGCGTCTGGCGCGTGCTGAAACAAATGCTGCCGGCGATCCTCGGGGTTTCCGTCAGCCAGATTTCGCTGATCATCAACACGATTTTCGCCTCGTTCCTGGTAGCGGGCTCGGTGTCGTGGATGTATTACGCTGATCGCCTGATGGAATTGCCGTCCGGCGTGCTGGGCGTGGCCCTGGGCACAATTTTGCTGCCAACGCTGGCCAAGACTTACGCCAGCAAAGACCGCCAGGAATATTCGCGCATCCTCGATTGGGGCCTGCGCCTGTGCTTTGTGCTGGTGTTGCCATGCTCACTGGCGCTGGCGATTCTGGCCGAACCGCTGACCGTTTCGCTGTTCCAGTACGGCGCATTCAGCGGCTTTGATGCGTTGATGACCCAGCGCGCGCTGATCGCTTATTCGGTCGGTTTGCTCGGCATCATCGTGATCAAGGTGCTGGCCCCGGGTTTCTATGCGCAACAAAACATCCGCACGCCGGTGAAAATCGCGATATTCACACTGATCGTTACGCAACTGTTCAACCTGGTCTTGATCGGCCCGCTGGCCCACGCCGGGCTGGCGCTGGCCATCAGCATTGGCGCCTGCATCAACGCCGGGCTGCTGTTCTATCAACTGCGCAAACAGCAGATGTACCAACCGCAACCGGGCTGGGCAAAGTTTGGACTCAAACTGGTGATTGCTGTGTTGGTGATGTCCGCGGTATTGCTGTGCGGCATGCATTTCATGCCGGCGTGGGAGCAGGGGCACATGCTTGAACGCTTCCTGCGCCTGGGCGCGCTGGTCGCGGCTGGCGTGGTCGCCTATTTCGGCATGCTGCTGTTGATGGGTTTCCGTTTGCGCGACTTCAATCGCAAGGCGTTGAGCTGAGGCGTTCGCTGCGATAGACACGGGCGGGGCGGCAGTTTTGTCGGCTCGATCACTTTGGGTTACGGTGTTGCCTGTCGTCGGCCGCCGGGTGTGGTTATAATCGACCACTTTATGAGCAAGAAGCGCGTTATGCAGCTGGTTCGAGGCCTCCACAATCTGCGCCCCCAGCATCGGGGCTGTGTCGCCACTATTGGCAACTTTGACGGTGTTCACCGTGGTCACCAGGCAATCCTGGTCAGGCTGCGTGAACGTGCGCTCGAGTTGGGCGTGCCCAGCTGCGTGGTGATTTTCGAGCCACAGCCGCGGGAATTTTTTGCCCCCGACACCGCTCCGGCGCGTCTGGCGCGCTTGCGTGACAAACTTCAATTGCTCGCCGATGAAGGCGTTGACCGGGTCTTGTGCCTGGCCTTCAACCAGCGGCTGAGCAAACTCAGCGCCAGCGAATTCGTCGATACGATTCTGGTCGACGGCTTGGGCGTGCAGCACCTGGAGGTCGGTGACGACTTCCGTTTCGGCTGTGACCGGGTAGGCGATTTCGATTTCCTGCAGCAGGCCGGCGTGATGCAGGGTTTTACCGTGGAAGCGGCGCAAACCGTCGAGCTCGACGGGATTCGCGTCAGCAGCACGCAAGTGCGTAATGCCCTGGCCGCTGCCGATTTTGCCCTCGCCGAACGCTTGCTCGGCCGCCCGTACCGGATCGCCGGGCGTGTGTTGCACGGCCAGAAACTGGCGCGGCAATTGGGTACGCCCACCGCCAACATCCAACTCAAGCGTCGTCGCGTGCCGTTGTCCGGGGTGTATCTGGTCAGCGTTGATATCGACGGCAAGAGCTGGCCCGGCGTCGCCAATATCGGCGTGCGGCCAACGGTCCAGGGTGACGGCAAGGCCCACCTCGAAGTACATCTTTTAGATTTTGCCGGCGATCTATATGACCGGCGTTTGACGGTGGTTTTCCACCAAAAGCTGCGTGAAGAGCAGCGTTTCGCCTCTCTGGAGGCGCTTAAGACGGCGATCAATGCGGATGTCGCCGCCGCCCGTGCCCTGTCGCACCTAGCGCCAATCGCTAATGAAGAGCCTTAAATGACCGACTATAAAGCCACGCTAAACCTTCCGGACACCGCCTTCCCAATGAAGGCCGGCCTGCCACAGCGCGAACCGCAGATCCTGCAGCGCTGGGACAGTATTGGCCTGTACGGTAAGTTGCGCGAAATTGGCAAGGATCGTCCGAAGTTCGTCCTGCACGACGGCCCTCCGTACGCCAACGGCACGATTCACATCGGTCACGCACTGAACAAGATTCTCAAGGACATGATCATTCGCTCGAAGACCCTGTCGGGTTTCGACGCGCCTTATGTTCCGGGCTGGGACTGCCATGGCCTGCCGATCGAACACAAAGTCGAAGTGACCCACGGCAAGAACCTGGGCGCGGACAAGACCCGCGAACTGTGCCGTGCCTACGCCACCGAGCAGATCGAAGGGCAGAAGTCCGAATTCATCCGTCTCGGCGTGTTGGGCGACTTCGCCAACCCGTACAAGACCATGGACTTCAAAAACGAGGCCGGTGAAATCCGTGCCTTGGCCGAAATCGTCAAGGGCGGTTTCGTCTTCAAGGGCCTGAAGCCGGTGAACTGGTGCTTCGATTGCGGTTCGGCGCTGGCTGAAGCGGAAGTCGAGTACGAGAACAAAAAGTCCTCGACCATCGACGTTGCGTTCCCGATTGCCGACGAAGGCAAACTGGCGACTGCGTTCGGTCTGTCGTCGCTGGCCAAACCGGCTTCGATCGTGATCTGGACCACCACCCCGTGGACCATCCCGGCCAACCAGGCGCTGAACGTTCACCCGGAATTCAACTACGCGCTGGTCGATGTCGGCGACAAACTGCTGGTATTGGCTGAAGAGCTGGTCGAGTCGTGCCTGGTTCGTTACAACCTGCAAGGCTCGGTCATCGCGACCACCACCGGTAAAGAACTCGAACTGATCAACTTCCGTCACCCGTTCTACGATCGTCTGTCGCCGGTTTACCTGGCCGACTACGTCGAACTGGGCGCTGGCACTGGCGTGGTTCACTCCGCGCCGGCCTATGGCGTGGACGACTTCGTGACCTGCAAGAAATACGGCATGGTCAACGACGACATCATCAACCCGGTGCAAAGCAACGGCGTGTACGTGCCGTCGCTGGAATTTTTTGGCGGCCAGTTCATCTGGAAAGCCAACCCGGCGATCGTCGACAAACTGACCGAAGTCGGTGCGCTGCTGCACACCGCGATCATCGAACACAGCTACATGCACTGCTGGCGTCACAAGACTCCGCTGATCTATCGCGCCACCGCGCAGTGGTTCATCGGCATGGACAAAGAGCCTGCAACCGGCGAAACCCTGCGCAAACGCGCGATCAAAGCCATCGAAGAAACCAAGTTCGTCCCGGCCTGGGGCCAGGCGCGCCTGCACTCGATGATCGCCAACCGTCCGGACTGGTGCATCTCGCGTCAGCGCAACTGGGGCGTGCCGATCCCGTTTTTCCTCAACAAGGAAAGCGGCGAGCTGCACCCACGCACCGTCGAGTTGATGGAACAAGTCGCCCAACGCGTTGAAGTCGAAGGCATCGAAGCCTGGTTCAAAATGGACGCGGCCGAGTTGCTCGGCGATGAAGCGCCGCTGTACGACAAGATCAGCGACACCCTCGACGTCTGGTTCGATTCGGGCACCACGCACTGGCACGTCCTGCGCGGTTCACACCCGATGGGCCACGAGAGCGGCCCGCGCGCCGACCTGTACCTGGAAGGCTCGGACCAACACCGTGGCTGGTTCCACTCGTCGTTGCTGACCGGTTGCGCCATCGACAACCACGCGCCTTACCGCGAACTGCTGACTCACGGCTTCACCGTCGACGAGTCCGGGCGCAAGATGTCCAAGTCGCTGGGTAACGTGATTGCGCCGCAGAAGGTCAACGACACGCTGGGCGCCGACATCATGCGTCTGTGGGTGGCGTCCACCGATTACTCGGGTGAAATGGCGGTTTCCGAGCAGATCCTGCAACGCAGTGCGGACGCCTACCGGCGGATCCGTAACACCGCGCGCTTCCTGCTCTCGAACCTGACCGGTTTCAACCCGGCCACCGACATCCTGCCGGCCGAAGACATGCTGGCGCTGGACCGTTGGGCCGTGGACCGGACCCTGCTGCTGCAACGCGAGTTGCAAGAGCATTACGGCGAATACCGCTTCTGGAACGTCTACTCGAAGATCCACAATTTCTGCGTGCAGGAATTGGGCGGTTTCTACCTCGACATCATCAAGGACCGTCAGTACACCACTGGCGCCAACAGCAAGGCGCGCCGCTCGGCGCAAACCGCGCTGTACCACATCAGTGAAGCGCTGGTGCGCTGGATCGCGCCGATCCTCGCGTTCACCGCTGACGAACTGTGGCAATACCTGCCGGGCGAGCGCAACGAATCGGTGATGCTCAACACCTGGTACGAAGGCCTGAGCGAACTGCCGGACAACGTCGAACTGGGCCGCGCCTACTGGGAGCGGATCATGGCGGTGAAAGTCGCGGTCAACAAGGAAATGGAAATCCAGCGCGCGGCCAAGGCTGTCGGTGGCAACCTGCAAGCCGAAGTGACGCTGTTCGCCGAAGAGGCGCTGAGCGCCGACCTTGCCAAGCTGAGCAACGAGTTGCGCTTTGTTCTGATCACTTCGACTGCCAGCGTCGCTCCATTCGTTCAGGCTCCGGCCGATGCGGTGGTGACCGAAGTCAGCGGTTTGAAGTTGAAAATCGTCAAGTCCGCCTTCGCCAAGTGCGCCCGTTGCTGGCACTGCCGTGAAGACGTCGGCGTGAACCCGGAGCATCCGGAAATCTGCGGTCGTTGCGTCGACAACATCAGCGGCGCTGGCGAGGTACGTCACTATGCCTAACTCGGCTGGCCGTTTCGGACGGCTGAGCTGGCTCTGGTTGAGCTTGCTGGTTCTGGTCATTGACCAGGCCAGCAAGTTTTACTTTGAAGGCAAGCTCGAAATGTTCCAGCAGATCGTGGTGATCCCCGATCTGTTCAGTTGGACGCTGGCCTACAACACCGGCGCGGCGTTCAGCTTCCTGGCCGACAGTTCCGGTTGGCAGCGCTGGCTGTTTGCGCTGATCGCGATTGTTGTCAGTGCGGTGCTGGTGGTCTGGCTCAAGCGCCTCGGGCGCAACGAAACCTGGCTGGCCATCGCCTTGGCGCTGGTGCTGGGTGGCGCGCTGGGCAATCTGTATGACCGCATTGCCCTGGGCCATGTGATCGATTTCATTCTGGTGCATTGGCAGAACCAGTGGCACTTCCCGGCGTTCAACTTCGCCGACAGTGCGATTACGGTGGGTGCTGTAATGCTGGCACTGGATATGTTCAAAAGTAAGAAAACCGGAGAAGCCGTTCATGACTGAACAGGTATTGGCTGAGCAACGCATCCGCCAGAACACGGAAGTCACTCTGCACTTTGCATTGCGCCTGGAGAACGGCGACACGGTCGACAGCACCTTCGACAAAGCCCCGGCGACCTTTCAGGTCGGCGACGGCAACCTGTTACCAGGTTTCGAAGCCGCGCTGTTCGGTTTCAAGGCGGGCGACAAGCGCACCCTGAGCATTGCTCCGGAAAAAGCTTTCGGCCAGCCTAACCCGCAGAACGTGCAGGTTATTCCGCGTTCGCAGTTCAAGGACATGGACCTGTCGCCGGGCTTGCTGGTGATCTTCAACGATGCGGCCAATACTGAGCTGCCGGGTATCGTGAAAGAATTCGATGATGACCAAGTCACCATCGACTTCAACCACCCGCTGGCCGGCAAGACGCTGACCTTTGATGTCGAAATCATCAGCGTCAAATCGCTGTAACTGACCGAATACGGTCAACTGTAGGAGCGAAGCTTGTTGTGGCGAGGGGGCTTGCCCCCGTTCGATTGCGCAGCAATCGTAGGCAGTCACCGTATATCATTGAAAAATTGCGGTGACTGATTCAGGGGCGCTTCGCCCCCCGACGGGGGCAAGCCCCCTCGCCACAAAAGCTTGCTCCCACAGTAGTTTTTCATCGTTTTCGCTATTTCTTGCGCGCAAGACACGAGGCACAGCATGCAAATCAAACTCGCCAACCCCCGTGGCTTCTGCGCCGGTGTGGACCGGGCGATCGAAATCGTCAACCGCGCCCTGGAAGTCTTCGGGCCACCGATCTACGTGCGCCACGAAGTGGTCCACAACAAATTCGTCGTCGAAGACCTGCGTTCGCGCGGTGCAATCTTCGTTGAAGAACTCGATCAGGTGCCGGACGACGTCATCGTGATCTTCAGTGCCCACGGCGTTTCCCAGGCTGTGCGCACCGAAGCGGCGGGTCGTGGCTTGAAAGTGTTCGACGCGACCTGCCCACTGGTCACCAAAGTGCACATCGAAGTCGCGCGTTACAGCCGCGACGGGCGTGAATGCATCCTCATCGGCCACGCCGGGCACCCGGAAGTCGAAGGCACCATGGGCCAGTACGATGGCAGCAATGGTGGCGCGATCTACCTGGTCGAAGACGAAAAAGACGTCGCCACGCTGCAAGTGCAAAACCCTGACCGCCTGGCGTTCGTGACCCAGACCACGCTGTCGATGGACGACACCAGTCGCGTCATTGATGCGCTGCGTTCACGCTTCCCGGCCATCGGCGGTCCGCGCAAGGACGACATCTGCTACGCCACGCAAAACCGTCAGGACGCCGTCAAGCAACTGGCCGACGAGTGCGACGTGGTGCTGGTGGTCGGCAGCCCGAACAGCTCCAACTCCAATCGCTTGCGCGAACTCGCCGAACGCATGGCCACCCCGGCCTACCTGATCGACGGCGCCGAAGACATGCAAAAGAGCTGGTTCGACGGTGTCGAGCGTATCGGCATCACCGCTGGCGCCTCCGCACCGGAAGTGCTGGTGCGTGGCGTGATCCAGCAATTGCAGGCCTGGGGCGCTACCGGCGCCGACGAATTGGCCGGTCGCGAAGAGAACATCACGTTCTCGATGCCGAAAGAGCTGCGCGTGAAGTCGCTGCTTTAAGTCGTTTCTCCTCGGCACACAGCGCCTGTTCAGCCTTGCGGTTGTCCAGGCGCACGCGACCGGACGGCGCCAGCACCACTTGCAGGTGACTGACCGGCTCGCGCGCCGCGCAGAGGTGCAACGTCCCCGCCTGAAAGGCCCGCCCTGGCATCAGCGGTTGGCCGAGATGGCTGAACCGCACAAAACTCCTGACACTCCAGTTGCCGACAATCGGCACCCGATCACCATTCGCGTGCTCGACCAACAGCGGGTTGCTGCTGTCCTGCGGTCCTCGGCCACTGACGTCCAGAATGATCCGCCAGCCCTGAGCCCAATCGCCGTTAATGGCGTAGATCACCGTGTTCTGATTGTGCGTCAGGGCAATCGTCCTGGCGTGGCGAATTCCACTGATCAGCGACTGCGCCGCGACCTCGCGATAATTGGCCTGGGTCAGCGCGGCAAATGCCGGACTGACCAGCAGCAGAACAATCCCGGCAATTGCCAGTCCCATAAGCAGTTCGATCAGGCTGAAGCCGTGCTGATGCATGTTTTTCCTCCCTGGAGTGCTGCGGTTCGCGCAATCCGTGCGCGATAAAAGGCGAAACAACCGAACGCGTGCCGGTTGAATGTTCTAGCGTGTAGAAGCAGGTATAGCCGACGGCAACGGAGGGCACCGATGGATCATCGTACAAAAGGTTTCACGCTGGTCGAGTTGCTGATCGCGCTCGCGGTGTTTCTGATCCTGATCACCATGGCGGTGCCCATGTTTACCCGTTCGATCCAGGGCACCCGTGCCGACACCGAGGTCGGCGACCTGCAACGCGCGCTCAATTTCGCGCGCCTGGAAGCCATCGATCGCGGAGTGACCACGCGCCTGCGCCCGACTGCCGGTGGCAGCGTCTGGACCGGCGAACTCTCGGTCTACGACAGTACTGGCAATCCGGCCAATGTATTGCGGGTTGTTCCAGCGGTGAGCAGCGGCGCCACTCTGACGCTACCCTCTGGAGTGACCGCGATTGATTTCAACAATCTCGGCGGTTTGTCGGCACCGTCCACGGCGGTGCCGATCAGTTATGTGTTGGGCGCGCAGAGCAGGACGCTGATGGTGTGTTTGAACGGACGGATTTTTTCAGGTGGAATTTGCGGATGAGGGAACGGAGCAGGCGCGCACAGGAAGGCATGACGCTGATCGAAGTCTTGGTCGCGTTGGTGATTTTGACCGTCGGGCTGTTGGGGGCGGCGGCGATTCAGGTCAATGCGCTGAAGTACACCGACAGTGCGCGGATGACCAGCCAGGCGAGTTTTATCGCCTACGACATGATGGACCGCATTCGCGCCAACTCCGGCGCCGATTACACCGTCGCGCCGCCGACCTCAGGCAACCTCAGCGTCGCACGGGATCAGGACCTCTACGATTTCATCAGCAACATCGTCAGTTTCGGCGGCCCGACCGCTACCGGCAGCGTGGCCCTGAATCAACGCGTGTACACCATCACCATCACCTGGGACGACTCGCGCGCCGCCAACGTTGCCAACTCGCGCCGCAGCTTCGTCCTGACCAGCCGTGCCGCCGTTGATCCGGTGACGTCGCCATGAAGCATTCAAGCAAAGGTTTTGGCCTGATCGAATTGCTGATTGCCCTGGCATTGAGCCTGATTGTGGTGCTCGGCGTGGCGCAGGTGTTCATCTCGGCGAAGAACACTTACGTCAGCCAGAACACCGCTGCGGCCATGCAGGAGGACGCGCGGTTCGTGCTGAGCAAGATGATTCAGGAAATTCGCATGGTCGGCATGTTCGGATGCCTGGGCACGGTGATCGACGCCAGTACCATCGGGGATTTCAACGCCAGCCAGATCGCGCCGATCAGTTGGGACAACGCCAATCTCAAGCTGACATTGGTCACCGCCGATGTCGGCAGTGGCGGCGGCACGCCAACCTGGACCGTGCTGTCGGACTGTAAAACCGGCGCCACGGCCTACACGGATTTACGCGCGCCGGCGTCCGGGCAAATGGCTTTTCCGATACGTCGATTGATCTACAGCTTCAGCAACAACCAACTGTTGATGGGCAGCGGGCACGGCACGCCGGCCCAAGCGGTGCTGATCAATAACGTCAGTGCGTTCAACGTATCTTTCGGCATGGCCACCAGTACCAGCGATGTGGCGGCGACCAGTTACACCACCAACCCGAGCAACCCCGCGCTGATTCGCAGTGTGCGCCTGAGCCTGACGCTGGCCGATCCCAAGCAACGTGTGCGCAATCAGACCTTCAACGTGGTTGCCGCTTTGCGCAACCGGCTGCAGTAGGTGAACGCATGAGAGCTTTTTCACTATGAAAGCGTGTTCAAGCCTGCCGAAGCGCCAACGCGGAATGGCCTTGCTGGTCAGTCTGGTGTTTCTGTTGTTGCTGACGCTGATCGGCACTTCATCGATGCAGAACGCGACGTTGCAGGAAAAAATGGCCGGCAGCGTGAGCCTGCGCAATCAGTCGTTCCAATTGGCCGAGGCGACATTGCGTATCGGCGAAAGCGCGGTGCAATTGCCAACTTATACCCAGGCGGTCTGCGGCAGCACCGCGCAATGCGCACCGCCAGCGGAATCGGCAACGCTGACCGCGCCCGGGGTCAACGGATCCTCGGGGGTCAACTGGATTGCCGTGGGCGGCGGTTTTTATGGTGTGCAGAACATCGGCACGACCACAGGCGCGATCAATATCCCCAGCAACACCTCGGCGACCCTGTACCGGGTCACGGCCGTAGGCATTGTCGGCAACAACATTCGCAGCGTAGTGGAGAGCATCTATGCCAAATATTGATGCTCGCGCAGGCATGCGCCGACGATGGGCGCAGGTGCTTTTTGGGTTCTTGTTGAGCCTGTACCTGACGGCGCCGGTCTACGCTTTCACGCCGTCGGACTCACCGCTGTTGAGCGCGGCAGCGGTGCCGCCGAACGTGATGCTGCTGATCGACAACTCGGGGAGCATGAACACCATCATCTTCGCGCCGGGGTTCGATCCGACCGTCAATCGCACACCGGCGAAGCAGTGCAACGCGTTTCTCGGTTTGTGTCTGGGTTCGTCGGACATCGTCGGCAGCTCGATTTTCCTCTCCAGCCTGCCGACGTCCGGGTGTTCCGGCGGGGCCTACGCGTTCTACAACAACAGCCTGGCGCCGCAATGCATCAAGCTGCCCGACCCGGTCGGCAACGGCAACACGCGTTACACCGATGATTACATCTCGTATCTGGTGGGATTGGCCGCCGGCAGTAACCGCGACTTCACCAACGGCTCGATTCCCACTGACTACCGGATCAACGTCGCGCGCAACGTCTCGACATCATTGGTCACCAGCAACCGCGGCTTGCGTATAGGCCTGGCTTCATTCAACGCACCTACCAGCAACAACTCCGGCAATGGTGGCTACATTGCCCGCTCGGTCGCCGATCTGACGGCGGTCAGCGGCAGCGTGACCCAGGCGCAGGCGGATACCAACTACAACACCCTGATCAACGGGATCAATGGCCTGTCAGCAGTGGCCAACACGCCGCTGGCCGAGACCTATTACGAAATCAGCCGTTACTTTCGCGGTCTGGCGCCGTTCTACAACACCACGCCGAGCACCTACACCAGCCCGATCCAGTACCGTTGCCAGAAAAACTACGGCGTGGTTATCACCGACGGTTTGCCGACTTACGACCGGACGTTCCCGACCACCGATCCGTTGGGGGGCAGCCGCTTGCCGAATTGGGACGGGATCAACAACGACGGCAACGACCCGAATGGCGACGACGAGGGCGACACGCTGTATCTGGATGACATCGCCAAGTTCGCCTTCGACATCGACATGCGTTCGACCGGCACCGACCTCGCGGGTAAAGCCTGGAACGCCGCAGATTTCCCCAAGCAGAACATGAACACCTACACCGTCGGTTTCACCGCCGCCAACCAGATGCTGTCCGACGCCGCCGCTTACGGTCAGGGCCTGTATTACCAGGCCAACGATGCCGCCGGTTTGAACGCGGCGCTGTCCTCGGCGCTGAGCAACATCACGTCCAAGGCCGGCTCCGGCGGCAGCGGCGTGACCAGCAGCAGTACGCTGTCCAGCGGTTCGAGTTATTACCAGACCACTTACGATCCCAAGGATTGGCGCGGCACGATCAAGGCGTTCGGCGTCACCGCCAGCGGCTCGGTGAATACCGCCGTCGTGCAATGGAACACCGACAACGTGATCGTCCCCGGCGCGGCGGCGCCCACTTATCAATCGTGGAACACCCTGAACAATGCGCCGGTCACCCTGGCCTACGGCAACTTTTCCCCGGCCCAGCAAACGACGCTCAACCAGAACCTGCCGACCGGGATTGTCGGCAACGATTTGGTGGAGTGGAGCAAAGGCGTCAACAAAGTCGGACTGAAAGTGCGCACGGTTCTGCTCGGCGACATCATCAACTCGCCGCTGGCGCTGGCCTCGCCAACCGCTCAGACCGCAGCGGATCTGGTCGGCGATCCGGCCTACACCACTTATCTGGCGACCAAAGCGGCAAACATGAGCGCCAGCCTGGTGGTCAACGCCAACGACGGTTTTCTCAACGTGATCAATGCCGGCAATGGCACCCGCCGTTATGCCTACATGCCGTCCAGTGTGCTGCCGTCGTTGCGCTACATCGCGGACCCGAATTACATCAACGGCGTCAGCCACAAGTTTCTGGTCGACGGGCAGGTCGGCATATTTGATGCGCAGCTTGGCACTGCCTGGAAAACATTGGCGCTGGGCGGCACCGGGGCGGGTGGCAAGACGTTTTATGCGGTGCAGTTGTTCGACGCCTCGGCGGGTAATGCCTTCCGGGCGCTGTGGGAAATCAGCGCACCGGCGACGTCGATCCCGACCAACGTTTTTAATGACCTGGGTTACGCCTACGCCCGCCCCGAAGTGGCACGCTTGGCCGATGGGCGCTGGGCGGCGTTCATTTCCAACGGTTACGGGAGCAATTCCGGGGTGGCAGCGTTGTACGTGGTGGATGTGCGCGACGGCTCGCTGATCAAGAAAATCGTCATCGACAGCACGGAAACCACCAACGGTTTGTCCTCGGTAGAACTCAGGGTCAATTCGCAGAACGTCGTGCAAGCGGCGTATGGCGGCGACTTGAAAGGGCGCCTGTGGAAGTTCGATTTGAGCGCCACGGCGCCGGAAACCTGGGGCGTGGCGTTCGCCGGCAAACCTCTGTTCACCACGCCGGGCGGCGCCACCCAGCCAATCACCGCGCAACCGTTGCTGGCGGACAATGCCCAGGGTGGCAAACAGATATTCTTCGGCACGGGCAAATTCAACGAAACCCCGGACAAGATCAACAAGGATCTGCAGGGTTTCTACTCGATATGGGATGCCGACGGCGGCGGTGGCCAACTGACCGTGGCCAACTTGCAATCCCAGTCCATAACCGGCGTGACCAGCAGCACCGGCGGACAGTTCATCACCACCACGCAGAACGAAACGACGTATCCGGCAGAGAAGGGCTGGTACCTGCCACTGGTGTACAACAACGTGCTGACGGGTGAACGGGTGATCAACCAGGCCAGTCTGGTGGCCGGGCGCATTGTCTTCACCACGGCCAGCGTCGACACCACTGACCCTTGTGCCAGTTTTGGTACCGGCAAACTGGTCGAACTCGATGCGTTCAGCGGTAAGATGCTCAACTACGCGGTGCTCGACACCAACGGCGACGGGCTGGTCGACAGCACGGACTCGATTTCCAGCGGGGTGATTTTCACCGGGGGGATTCCGACGCTGAATGCGATCGTCAACAATGCATCGCGCAAAATCGTCAACGACTCCAGCGGCGGCATCAGCTCGCTGGTGGAAAAACCCGGCGGTGGCGGCAGCCGTCGCATCATGTGGCGACAAATACAGTAAGTGAGAGTTGAGGCATGCGCAGATCCAACCGAGGTTTTACCCTGATCGAAATCATGATCGTGATTGCGATCATCGGGATCGTCATCACCATTGGCTACCCGAGCCTGACCGAATACATGAAAAAGGGCCGTCGCGCCGACGCCGCCGGTCTGCTGACCGAGCAGGCGCAGATCCTTGAGCGCTTCTACTCCAAGAGCAACCTTTACACCGGCGCGACGGGCCTGAGTACGGGCAATGACTTCTACACCATCACCCCGACCATCGCCGATCAGACGTTCACCCTGACGGCGATCCGCAAGCCAGGCTCGAGCATGGCGACCGACAAGTGTGGCGATTTCACCATCAGCAACACCGGCGCCCGAGGCCTGGTCAACAACACCGCCACCGTCAAGGATTGCTGGGGCCGCTAGATTTCTCTTTCGGGCGCCGATTTGCGCCCTCTGTCTATTAACGGTTGGATCAGAACATGACCAGGCAACAGCAAGTGGTGATTGTCGGCGGCGGCGTGATTGGCCTGTTGACCGCATTCAATCTCGCGTCCGAAGTGCAAAGTGTGGTGTTGCTGGATCGCGCCAACCTCGGCCAGGAATCATCCTGGGCGGGTGGCGGAATTGTTTCGCCGCTGTACCCGTGGCGCTTCAGCCCGGCGGTCACGGCGCTGGCGCACTGGTCGCAGGATTTTTATCCACAGCTCGGCGAGCGCCTGTTCGCAGCGACCGGCGTCGATCCCGAAGTGCACACCACCGGCCTGTACTGGCTGGATCTGGATGACGAAGCCGAGGCGCTGGCCTGGGCCAAACGGGAAAACCGTCCGTTGCGCGCGGTGGATATTTCGGCGGCTCACGATGCGGTGCCGGTGCTCGGCGGCGGATTTTCGCGGGCGATCTACATGGCGGATGTGGCCAATGTGCGCAATCCGCGACTGGTGAAATCGCTGAAAGCGGCGCTGCTGGCGCTGCCGAACGTGACCATCCACGAGCATTGCGAAGTCAGCGGATTTATCCGCGAAGGCGACAGCGTAGTCGGCGTGCAAACGTCCAACGGCGCAATTCATGGTGATCAGGTGGTGCTGACGGCCGGCGCCTGGAGCGGTGACTTGCTGAAAAGTCTCGGTCTGCACCTGCCGGTCGAGCCGGTCAAAGGGCAGATGATTCTCTACAAATGCGCGGCGGATTTTCTGCCGAGCATGGTCCTGGCCAAGGGACGCTATGCGATTCCGCGGCGTGACGGGCATATCCTGATCGGCAGCACGCTGGAGCATGAAGGATTCGACAAGACGCCTACCGAATTGGCGCTGGAGAGCCTCAAGGCTTCGGCCGAGGAACTGATTCCGGCGCTGGCCGATGCCGAGGTGGTGGGGCATTGGGCGGGGTTGCGCCCGGGTTCGCCGGAAGGGATTCCGTACATTGGGCAAGTGCCGGGGTTTACCGGGCTGTGGCTCAATTGCGGGCATTACCGCAATGGGTTGGTGCTGGCGCCGGCGTCGTGCCAGTTGTTTGCGGATGTGATGTTGGGGCGGGCGCCGATTATTGATCCGGCGCCGTACTCGCCGGTTGGGCGGATTTGACTGCTGGGTATAGGTTGTCTGGGGGATTGCTATCGCGAGCAAGCTCGCTCCCACAGTGGGTCTTTAGCGCGCACAGATATGTGTTCATAGAAGATCACTGTGGGAGCGAGCTTGCTCGCGATAGGGCTCTCAATCCAACCCCAATTTCTTCAACCGATAACGCATCGACCGAAACGACAAATTCAACCGTTGCGCCGCCGCTGTGCGGTTCCAGCGCGTCTCTTCCAGCGCCTGGAGGATAAGTTTGCGCTCGACGTTTTCCAGATAATGTTCCAGGTTATCGATCTGCGTCAGGTCTGCGACGCCAGCATCGGCCGTGCAATTGCCCTCCGCCAGACGCAAATCACCGGCCTCGATTTGCTTGTTCTCACACAAGGTATGAGCGCGCTCGAGCATGTTCTCCAGTTCGCGCACATTGCCCGGAAACCGATAACCCTTCAGCGCTTCAACCGCTTGCGGATGCAGTTTGGCTGGCGGTTGCCCGGTGCCCGCCGCCAGGCGTTTGAGCACATGGCTCGCCAATGTTTCGATGTCGTCGCGACGTTCGCGCAATGGCGGCACGCGTAGCTCGATGACGTTCAGCCGATAGTACAAATCCTGGCGAAACCGTTCGGCGCTGACTTCGGCGTCGAGGTCTTTGTGGGTCGCGCAGAGGATGCGCACATCGACCACGGTTTCCTGTTGGCCGCCGACGCTGCGCACGGCTTTTTCCTGAATCGCCCGCAGCAGTTTGACCTGCATCGCCAACGGCAAGTCAGCCACTTCGTCGAGGAACAGCGTGCCACCGTGCGCCGCGAGAAACAGTCCGGGGTTATCTTCGATGGCGCCGCTGAAACTGCCTTTGCGATGGCCGAAGAATTCGCTTTCCATCAGCTCTGAAGGAATCGCCCCGCAGTTGACCGGAATAAACGGGCCGTTGGCGCGCGGGCCTTGTTCGTGGATCAGACGCGCGACCAACTCTTTGCCGCTGCCGGATTCGCCGCTGATGTACACCGGCGCCTGGCTGCGCGCGAGTTTGTCGATCTGTTTGCGCAAGGCGCGCATCGGCAGCGAATCGCCGAGCAAACGGCGGTCGATGGCGGTGCTGGCGCCACCCGGCGCGGGCAGGCGCAGGGCGCTGGTGACCAGTTCACGCAGGCGCGTGAGGTCAACCGGTTTGGTCAGGAAGTCGAACGCGCCAGCCTTCAAGGCGTTGATCGCGGTTTCGAGGCTGCCGTACGCGGTGATCATCGCCACCGGCAGCAAGGGATAACGTTGCTGGATGTGTTGCACCAGTTCGAGGCCCGTGCCATCGGGCAGGCGCATGTCGGTCAGGCACAGGTCGAATGTCTCCCGACCGAGCAAAGACTGGGCTTCGCTGAGATTACGGGCGCTGAAGGTGTCGAGTTTCATTCGTCCCAGAGTGATCTCCAGGAGTTCGCGAATATCGGGTTCGTCGTCAACGATCAGGACTTTTTGCCGTGGGCTCATGTTCAACTTTGTTTCCGTCCGTGTGCAAAGGTGATGCGAAAGCAGCCGCCGCCTTGGCGTGGTTTGAAGTCTAGGCGGGCCTGGTTGCTTTCGCACAGCTCACGGGACAGATAAAGCCCCAGGCCTGTGCCTTGGGTGCTGGTGGTGAAGAACGGTTCGAACAGATGCGCCTGCTGCTCCGGTGCCACGCCGGGACCGTTGTCGAGCACTTCGAGGACCGGCAACTGGCTGTCGGCATCGACAAACAACTGCAGCCACACCTCGGCCGTGTCATGGCGCAAGGCACTGTGGCGCCAGGCATTGCGTAACAGGTTGTCGAGAATCTGGTTGAGCTGATTCGGGTCCATCAACGTGGTGAGGTTACCTGCGCCGATCTGCAGATGAATGCGTTGGCGCTCCGTCGCGGCCTCAAGAGTGTCGGCGACGAACTGCGTCAGCCACGGCTTGAGATCCAGGCGTTGCGGCGCGGTTTGCTGGCGACGGGACAATTGCAGGACGTTTTCGATAACCCGATTCATTCTCTGAGAGTGGTCTTGAACAATCTGCGTCAGACGCCGATCGGCGCCATTCAGTTCCTCGGATTCCTGCAGCAGCTGCGCGGCATGACTGATGGCGCCCAACGGGTTGCGGATCTCGTGGGCGATCCCCGCAGTCAGGCGTCCGAGGGCGGCCAGTTTCAGTTGCTGGGCCTGCTGGGCGATCTGCGCGAGGTCTTCGAGAAAAACCAGGGTTTGATGATGCAGGCTCTGATGGTGCGGACTTTGGTCGAGGGCGATAAAACTGGGCTGCAGCTCCAGTCCGGAACTGGCGATTTTCAGGCTTTGCGGGCGCAGGGTCGGGTTGTTGAGCCACAGTTGCAGGCGCTCGACCAGGGCCGGCGAATAATCATCGATCAGTTCGCCGACAAGGCGTTCCTGACCCAGCAACGACAACGCGCTGTGATTGGCCAGTTGCACGCGCCGCTGGTCGTCGAGCACCAGAATGCCGGTGCGCATGCGTTGCAGGATCAGCGCATTGAGGGCTTCGAGGCCGACGACTTCGCTGGCGCGCTGCTCGGCAAGGTGCTCGCTGACTTCCAGGCGCTGGATCAAACCTTGCACCAGCAACGCGGCGGCAAAACACAGCGCGCCGAGAGTGCCTGCTTGCAGGTAATCACTGGGCGTAGCGGGGTGGCTGAAGCTGAGCAGGAAGCTCAATCCGACGATGCCGAGGGCGGCGATCGCTGCGATCAGCAGGCCGATCCGTCGTCGCAACAAGGTGTTGCCGATCGCCACCGAGACGATCAGCAAGTTGCCGATGGCGCTGGCGACACCGCCGGCAGCGTAGAACAGGCCGCAGAGCAGCAACACATCAACGAGGGTCAGGCTGAACAGTTGCGCCGGGCGCCGGGTGTTTTCGAGGAACACCACCAGCAGGATGTTCAGCACCAGATACAACCAACTGCCACTGCGCAGCAGGTCGTTGTTGGCGAGCGTCAGCAACTGGTTGTCCATGTTGCTGGAGATCAGCAACACCAGGGTGATGCCGACGCTTAAACGGTAGAGATGATAGAGGCGCAGCAGCCGCTGCGCCTGTTTGCTGCCGGGGCTGGTCGCCTCAGCGATCACTGGAACCCGGGCCTTGCTCAAGGTGAGCCTGGCTGCAATACCACTGTTGTTGAAGGTTCAGCGCACGGTCGCGCGGCAAGTGCACGCCGCAATGGGCGCAACGCACCATTGGTGCAGCGTCCAGTTCAGCGGAGGATTTGGGTGCTGCGACCTGACCCTTGAACTTGCGCCAGAACCAAATGGCGGCGGCGATCAGGGCGATCCAGAACAATAAACGAAGCATGGCGGGCTGCTTTGGCAATGATGATCAGGCAGTTTAGCCAAGGACATGACAGGCGCACAGCGCAAAATCGCGGCAATAAAAAAGGGAGACTCGAGAGTCTCCCTTTTTCTGTCACCCGAGGTGTCAGTCGAACATGCCAAAGGTCATGTAGCTGAACCACGAACGATCGTTTTCCGGAGTTTCCGGTTCTTCCGGCTCGATCACATCGCCGTTTTCATCTTTAGGCTTGAGATCGTTCGGGATCGAATCCTTCGCGTCCTGGAACTGCTTCTGCACGTCCTGGTTGGCGCGGGTTTCGCCCGGCGGCAGCGGTGGACGCGATTCGATCAGGCCCAGGGTGGCCTTGCTCAGCCACGAACGGTTGTCCGCTTCGTCGACCGAAGGACGGAACTCACCGTCCACCAGGCTTGGGTGGTTCGGGTAGTTCAGCTTCAGGGTTTCGAGGCTGGTGGTCGCCAGTTCGTCCAGGTGCAGACGCTGGTAGGACTCGACCATCACCGCCAGGCCGTCACCGACCGCAGGGGTTTCCTGGAAGTTTTCCACCACGTAACGACCACGGTTCGCGGCGGCGACGTAGGCCTGACGGGTCAGGTAGTAGTCGGCAACGTGAATCTCGTAGGCCGCCAGCAGGTTGCGCAGGTAAATCATGCGCTGCTTGGCGTCCGGCGAGTAGCGGCTGTTCGGGAAGCGGCTGGTGAGCTGGGCGAACTCGTTGTACGAGTCGCGGGCAGCGCCCGGGTCACGCTTGGTCATGTCCAGCGGCAGGAAGCGCGCGAGAATGCCGACGTCCTGGTCGAAGGAAGTCAGACCCTTCAGGTAATACGCGTAATCCACGTTCGGATGCTGTGGGTGCAAACGAATAAAACGCTCGGCGGCAGACTTCGCAGCCTCAGGCTCGGCGTTTTTGTAGTTGGCGTAGATAAGCTCGAGTTGAGCCTGATCAGCGTAGCGGCCGAACGGATAACGCGACTCCAGGGCCTTCAGTTTCGAAGTGGCGCTGGTGTAGCTGTTGTTATCCAGGTCGGTCTGAGCCTGCTGGTACAGCTCGACTTCGCTTAGGTTTTCGTCTACGACTTCCTTCGATGAGCAAGCAGCGGTCAATGCGAGGATGGCGATCAGCAGCAGGTGTTTCACTTGCATGGCGGCTTGCGTCCCTATGACGGCCGCTGTCTTGGGCGGGGCCGTCCTGTTATGATGAGCGCCCCGTTGAATAGCCTCGGGGCAAAAGACGCCGTATTTAACCACAAGCGCGCAGCCGAAACCAAAGGCTGTGCCGACGCCTAGTCTGAGCATGTCCGATAAAATTGAACTTCGCGCAGAGGTGCCGTCCGAATTGGGCGGCCAACGCCTCGATCAAGTCGCCGCACAATTATTCGCTGAGCACTCGCGCTCGCGCCTTTCCGCCTGGATCAAAGACGGCCGCCTGACTGTGGATGGGGCGGTTATCCGCCCGCGAGACATCGTTCATGGTGGTGCCATTCTTGAACTCACTGCCGAGCAGGAAGCTCAGGGCGAATGGATCGCTCAGGACATCGAGCTGGACATCGTCTACGAAGATGACGACATCCTGGTGATCAACAAACCTGCGGGTCTGGTGGTTCATCCGGCTGCTGGCCACGCCGATGGCACCTTGCTCAACGCCTTGCTGCACCACGTGCCGGACATTATCAATGTGCCCCGCGCCGGTATCGTGCATCGCCTCGACAAGGACACCACCGGCCTGATGGTGGTCGCCAAGACCATTCAAGCGCAGACGCAACTGGTAACACAGTTGCAGAGCCGCAGCGTCAGCCGCATCTATGAATGCATCGTTATTGGTGTGGTCACGGCCGGCGGCAAGATCAACGCGCCAATCGGTCGTCACGGCCAGCAGCGCCAGCGCATGGCGGTGATGGAAGGTGGCAAGCAAGCCGTCAGCCACTACCGCGTGCTCGAGCGTTTCCGCTCTCACACGCACGTGCGGGTGAAGCTGGAAACCGGGCGTACGCACCAGATTCGCGTGCACATGGCGCACATCAACTTCCCGTTGGTCGGAGACCCTGCCTACGGCGGTCGTTTCCGTATTCCGCCATCGGCAAGTGTGACCATGGTCGAATCGTTGAAGGCGTTCCCGCGTCAGGCACTGCATGCGCGGTTCCTTGAGCTGGATCATCCGACGACCGGTAAACGCATGAGCTGGGAATCGCCGTTGCCGGACGATTTCGTCTGGTTGCTGACCTTGCTCAAGCAGGACCGCGAGGCGTTCATCGGATGAGTGACTGGCTGATTCCCGACTGGCCTGCGCCTGCCGGGGTGAAAGCCTGCGTTACCACCCGTGCGGGCGGCGTCAGTCTGGCGCCGTTCGACAGCCTCAACCTCGGCGATCACGTCGATGACAGCCCCGACGCGGTGGCCGAAAATCGCCGTCGCCTCACCAATCAATTCTCGATCCAGCCGGCCTGGTTGCAGCAGGTTCACGGCATCGTCGTGGCCGCAGCAGACCCGAGCCGAGTGGTCACTGCCGACGCCAGTTGGACGCAAACTCCCGGTATCGCCTGCGCGGCGATGACTGCCGATTGCCTGCCCGCACTGTTTTGCGACCGTGCCGGCACGCGCGTAGCGGCGGCCCATGCCGGTTGGCGCGGATTGGCAGCAGGCGTGCTTGAAGCGACCCTCGACAGCCTCGATGTCGCGCCCGACCAGTTGCTGGTCTGGCTCGGCCCGGCGATTGGCCCGCAAGCCTTTGAAGTCGGCGCGGAAGTGCGCGAAGTCTTCATCCAGCAATTGCCGGAAGCCGCCAACGCCTTTGTACCGAGCCAGAATCCCGGCAAGTTCATGGCTGACATCTATGCGCTGGCGCGTCTGCGTCTGGCGGCACGCGGTGTCACGGCGGTTTATGGCGGTGGTTTCTGCACCGTAAGCGATCCGCGCTTCTTTTCTTACCGCCGCAGTCCGCGCACTGGTCGGTTCGCCTCCCTCGTTTGGTTGGAACGCTAGACTTCCCTGACCTGCATCAACTGCCCGGCGCTTGAAACTCCCAGAATCGACCGCATCTACAGTGGTATCTGGCAGGTTTCTTTATTCAGGATGGTTTCTTAGGTCCGGCCTGCTCAAAAGGAAGGTGACCCATGCGTATAGACCGTTTAACCAGCAAATTACAGTTAGCCCTGTCCGACGCCCAATCTCTGGCCGTCGGCCTCGATCATCCGGGCATTGAACCGGCGCACTTGATGCAAGCCATGCTTGAACAACAGGGTGGTTCGATCAAACCCCTGTTGATGCAAGTCGGTTTCGACGTCAACAGTTTGCGCAAAGAGCTGACCAAAGAGCTCGACCAACTACCAAAAATCCAGAACCCCACTGGCGACGTGAACATGTCGCAGGATCTGGCGCGTCTGCTCAACCAGGCCGATCGCCTGGCGCAGCAGAAGGGCGATCAGTTCATCTCCAGCGAGCTGGTGCTGCTCGCCGCCATGGACGAGAACAGCAAGATCGGCAAGTTGCTGCTTGGCCAGGGCGTCAGCAAAAAAGCTTTGGAAAACGCGATCAACAACCTGCGTGGCGGCGAAGCGGTGAACGACGCCAACCACGAAGAGTCGCGCCAAGCGCTGGACAAGTACACCGTCGACCTGACCAAGCGCGCCGAAGAAGGCAAGCTCGATCCGGTGATCGGCCGTGACGATGAAATTCGCCGGACGATTCAGGTGCTGCAACGCCGCACCAAGAACAACCCGGTACTGATCGGTGAGCCTGGCGTCGGTAAAACCGCGATTGCCGAAGGTCTGGCGCAGCGCATCATCAATGGTGAAGTGCCGGATGGCCTCAAAGGCAAACGCCTGTTGTCGCTGGACATGGGCGCGCTGATCGCTGGCGCCAAGTACCGTGGCGAGTTCGAAGAACGCCTCAAATCCCTGCTCAACGAACTGTCGAAGCAGGAAGGGCAGATCATTCTGTTCATCGACGAACTGCACACCATGGTCGGCGCCGGCAAGGGCGAGGGCTCGATGGATGCCGGCAACATGCTCAAACCGGCATTGGCCCGCGGCGAGTTGCACTGCGTCGGCGCGACCACGCTGAATGAATATCGCCAATATATAGAGAAGGACGCGGCCCTCGAACGGCGCTTCCAGAAAGTATTGGTAGAAGAGCCGAGCGAAGAAGACACCATCGCGATCCTGCGTGGCCTCAAAGAGCGTTACGAGGTCCACCATAAAGTGGCGATCACCGATGGCGCGATCATTGCCGCGGCCAAGCTCAGCCACCGCTACATCACTGACCGGCAGTTGCCGGACAAAGCCATCGACCTGATCGACGAGGCCGCCAGCCGCATCCGCATGGAGATCGACTCCAAACCGGAAGTGCTGGACCGTCTTGAGCGCCGCTTGATTCAGCTCAAAGTTGAATCCCAGGCACTGAAGAAAGAAAGCGACGACGCGGCGAAGAAACGCCTGGAAAAACTTCAGGAAGAAATCGTCCGCCTCGAACGCGAGTATTCGGACCTCGAAGAAATCTGGAATTCGGAGAAAGCCGAAGTTCAGGGTTCGGCGCAGATCCAGCAGAAAATCGAACAGTCGCGTCAGGAACTGGAAGCGGCTCGCCGCAAAGGTGACCTCAACCGCATGGCCGAGCTGCAATACGGGGTGATCCCGGACCTGGAGCGCAGCCTGCAAATGGTCGATCAGCACGGCAAAAGCGAAAACCAGTTGCTGCGCAGCAAAGTGACTGAGGAAGAAATCGCTGAAGTGGTTTCGAAGTGGACCGGCATTCCCGTGTCGAAAATGCTCGAAGGCGAGCGCGACAAGCTGATGAAGATGGAAAGCCTGTTGCACCAACGTGTGATCGGCCAGAACGAAGCGGTGATCGCCGTCTCCAACGCGGTACGCCGTTCGCGTGCCGGGTTGTCCGACCCGAATCGTCCGAGCGGTTCGTTCATGTTCCTCGGCCCGACCGGCGTGGGTAAAACCGAGCTGTGCAAGGCGCTGGCCGAATTCCTCTTTGATACTGAAGAGGCGATGGTGCGCATCGACATGTCCGAATTCATGGAGAAACACTCCGTGGCCCGACTGATCGGCGCGCCACCAGGCTATGTCGGTTATGAAGAGGGCGGTTACCTGACTGAGGCAGTGCGTCGCAAGCCTTACTCGGTAATCCTCCTGGACGAGGTCGAGAAGGCGCACCCGGATGTGTTCAACATCTTGCTGCAAGTGCTCGAAGATGGCCGGTTGACCGACAGCCACGGGCGTACGGTGGATTTCAAGAACACCGTGATTGTCATGACCTCCAACCTCGGCTCGGTGCAGATCCAGGAACTGGTCGGTGATCGTGAAGCGCAGCGCGCGGCGGTGATGGACGCGATTTCCACGCACTTCCGGCCGGAGTTCATCAACCGGGTCGACGAAGTGGTGATTTTCGAGCCACTGGCGCGGGATCAGATCGCAGGCATTACCGAGATTCAATTGGGTCGTCTGCGCAGTCGCCTGACCGAGCGCGAACTGAAACTGGAGCTCAGCCCTGAGGCGATGGATAAATTGATCGCTGTCGGTTACGACCCGGTCTACGGTGCGCGGCCGCTGAAACGGGCAATCCAGCGCTGGATCGAGAACCCGTTGGCGCAGTTGATTTTGTCCGGGCAATTCATGCCGGGCGAGACGGCGGTGGGCAAAGTCGAAAACGACGAAATCGTTTTCTCCTGAGTCGTAACGCCACGGAAATAAACAAGGCCTCGCATTGCGAGGCCTTTTTTTCGCCAGGCTGTTGAACTCAAAGGAAAAGGCTTGTAAAGTGCGCCCCGCAGTAAGTCACCCGGAAGGGTTTCTGCTCCCCAAGCGGAAATCTGAATTAAGTTGCAAATCATTAACTTGAATGCAATTTAGGGGGTTGACAGAGGTGCTTAAGATTGTAGAATAGCGCGCCTCAGACACACGAACGCAGCGATGCGAACGGGTCGAAGAGAACGCTACAAAGCTTCAAATGTTGTAATTGAAATATGTAGTTCCGTGATAGCTCAGTCGGTAGAGCAAATGACTGTTAATCATTGGGTCCCAGGTTCGAGTCCTGGTCACGGAGCCAATTTCAAACCGGGGTATAGCGCAGTCCGGTAGCGCGCCTGCTTTGGGAGCAGGATGTCAGGAGTTCGAATCCCCTTACCCCGACCATTTTTGGGTCGTTAGCTCAGTTGGTAGAGCAGTTGGCTTTTAACCAATTGGTCGTAGGTTCGAATCCCACACGACCCACCATTTTTGAAACCAGTTAACGCTGGGATCAGATCTTAAGATCAGCGGCCAAAAGCCCTGATCGAAGAAGAAGGCGACTGAGAGGTCGCCTTTTTTTTACCGGGGTATAGCGCAGTCCGGTAGCGCGCCTGCTTTGGGAGCAGGATGTCAGGAGTTCGAATCCCCTTACCCCGACCATATTAAAAATCCTCGTATCGAAAGATACGGGGATTTTTTTTTGTCCTCAGGAAAGCGCCTTCAATCAGCGGCCAATAAAAAGCCCCGATTCTTCATGGAGAGTCGGGGCTTGGCGGTTCGAGATCGGAGCTTTGAGGATCAGACGCCGTCTTGATCTTTCAGGTGTTCGAACAGGCCTTTCGGCATTTTTTTGCCATTGGCTTCGAAGTTGGCTTTGACGTTGTCGTAAGCCTCTTGCTCGTCGATGAAGCCATCGTGGTTTTTGTCGATCTTGTCGAAGTCGGATTTTGGCGCGACAGCCTTGAACTCGGCGCGCGAGACCTTGCCGTCGCCATTGGTATCAGTCTTGGCCATCGAGGCGTCGCCGCATTTACCCTCGCCACACTTGCCTTCGGGGGTCTTCGCCGATTGCTCGGCTTTGCCTTCACCGCATTTACCTTCGCCACACTTGCCTTCAGGCGTTTTCACCACTTGCTCAGCCGAGGCCAGCAGGTAGCCTTGGGTCAGCGGCTGTGCAGCGAATACGGAGCCGGACAACATCATGCCACCGGCCAGCACAGCGCCGAGCAAACCAATAGTATTGTTGGTGTGGGACATTTCAACTCTCCTGGGTTGCACGACACAACCGCTCGATAAAGGATGCCGCGTGAGTGCGGCGTGCCCCGCAGCAGGCAGTGCCTTGCTCGGGTGTGGCCATTTAGCCGGGCGGGTGTATCGCTACTGTGTCGCGCGAGGGGGAGTTTGTAAGCGAGAGGGATGAAACGGGGGGGAGATACAGTGAGACACAGATCTACAGGCTTGCGAGTGAAAAATGTGCGAGCGAGCTTGCTCGCGATGCGGTGTGTCAATCAGCGATGATGTCGACTGATACACCGCTATCGCGAGCAAGCTCGCTCCCACAGTAGATTGTGTTTTGTCAGTGAAGTTTGAGACGCGGCTCGGTCCCGCGTCCGATCTTGCTGCCGAGCATCAGCATCGCCGTGCGAAACGCGCCATAGAGCGCCATCTGGTGCATGCGATACAGCGACACGTAAAACATCCGCGCCAGCCAGCCTTCGAGCATCACGCTGCCGGTCAGGTTACCCATCAAGTTACCCACAGCGGAAAAACGCGACAGCGAGATCAGCGAGCCGTAATCGGTGTATTTGTACTCCGGCAACGCCTTGCCTTCGATCCGCAGCTTCAGCGATTTGGCCAGCAACGAGGCCTGCTGATGCGCGGCTTGCGCACGCGGCGGCACATTGCGGTCGGTGCCCGGTTGCGGACATGCCGCGCAGTCGCCGAAAGCGAAAATGTTCTCGTCGCGGGTGGTTTGCAGCGTTGGCAGCACTTGCAGTTGATTGATCCGATTGGTTTCCAGGCCATCGATGTCCTTGAGAAAACCCGGTGCACGAATCCCCGCGGCCCAGACTTTCAGGCTGGCGTTGATCACCTTGCCGTCGGCGGTGATCAGGCTGTCCGCCGTCACTTCGCTGACCGCCGCGTTGGTCATCACATTGACCCCGAGTTTCTCCAGGGTTTTATGCACAGGCCCGCCAATCCGTTCCGGCAGGGCTGGCAACACGCGCGGCCCGGCCTCAATCAGAGTGATGTGCATGTTTTCCGGTTTGATTCGGTCCAGCCCATAAGCAGCCAGTTCGTGCGCGGCGTTGTGCAGTTCGGCGGCCAGTTCGACGCCTGTGGCGCCAGCGCCGACGATAGCCACGCTGATTTGCTCGACGGTATCCGTTTGCCCGGCATGGGCGCGCAGATAGTGATTGAGCAATTGCTGATGGAAACGCTCGGCCTGTTTGCGTGTATCAAGGAACAGGCAATGCTGCGCCGCGCCTTCAGTGCCGAAATCGTTGGTGGTGCTGCCGACCGCGATCACCAGCGAGTCGTAACCGAGCTCGCGGGCCGGCACCAGCTCTACGCCGGCCTCGTCATAAGTGGCGGCCAGCTGGATTTTCTTCGCGGCGCGATCAAGCCCGCTCATGCGCCCCAGCTGAAACTCGAAGTGGTTCCATTTGGCCTGGGCAACATAATTGAGTTCGTCTTCGGAAGAGTTCAGCGATCCGGCGGCCACTTCGTGCAACAGCGGTTTCCAGATGTGCGTCAGGTTCGCGTCGACCAGCATCACGCTGGCGGTGCCGCGCTTGCCCAGAGTCTTACCCAGACGGGTAGCCAACTCCAGACCGCCGGCGCCGCCGCCGACGATAATAATACGATGAGTCATGGGGATATCTCGCAAGGCTAAAAGAAATCGGTGCGGTTACCCAAGCGAGCGCGAGGCAGCTCATAGCGTCAGGTAACCGATAAGGCGGCTCAACAGGCCCAAACCAATGGTCACTGCCAGCACCAGCACAAGGAGCATCCACGGCCGGAATGGCCGGCGCTCGACTCGGTGCTGGGACAAGTGCAGGTACTCTTCGACATGCTTCTGGTCGTCTGGTTTCAGGCGGCTGGTCATATTGGGCCTCGTCAGGAGTAGACGTTGCTGAATGTGTAGAAGCTACAGGCGGATTTAACGAACGTTGAACGGAGCATAGCCGCTCTCGGGAATCGGCTCGACGCTGACCGTATCGTCCAGTCGAATAATTCCACTTTGTAACACCCGTGCGGTGATTCCGCCATGTCCGCGAAGGGCCTGGAAAGTCCCCGGCCCGAGGTTGTTTTGCAGGCGCGCGCACGGTTGGCACCAGCCAGTGGTTTCGAAAATCGCCTGGCCAATCCTGAAGCGCCGACCCTTGAGGCTGAACAGGTTGATACCGCTGATGACGAGGTTGCGGCGCAAATCTTCAGGCAAGACCGGATTATCATCGGCGCGGCCCATCAATGAGCTGATCACCGCCAGGTGTTCCCACTGAATCAACGTCACTTGGCGCGCGTTGCGCACGCCGGGGCGCGCACGGTCGCCGGTCAATCCGGCCTCTAGCCGCGCCTCCACGGCGTCCAGCTCGATCATCGGTACATGGCGCTCCGGGCGCACGCCGATCCAGCGCACGCGGCCGGTCTGCGGCACTTCGGCGATCAATTCCTGCAGGGGTGAGTTCACAGGCTGATCCCGACGTCGAAAACGATGCTGCGCCCGAGGTTGCTGCGCAGGAAATCCGGCGCATCCGGGTGTGCGAACAGCACGCGGGCGAAGGTTGGCCCGACCAGTGACAGCGAGCGCCAGCCCTGGCGCAGGTACTCGGTGGGCGGCGGAAAGTGGCTGTTGAGGTCGAGCACTTCGCGCTTGAGGCTGGCGAAGGCAATGATGTCCAGCTCGCCGAGGTCCATTCCGCGTTCTTTGTAGTTGTGGGCTTTTTTGCGCAAGGTCGGCGCCAGTCTCAGGAGGAATTCATTGGCCGGGATCCGCCGTGGCTTGGCTTCACGCCGCACCAGCGAACTCAGGGAAAACGCGCTGCGCCGCCGCTGCAATTCGTCGCGCCATTCGTCGTTGAGGCGCCGACCTTCGTCGAGCACGAAGAACACCTCGAAACTGGCGTCGCGAAACAGCACGTCCGGCGGCTCGCCGGCAGGGGCGAATTCGTCAGCGCGATAAGGAATGTTCAGGCCTTGCAGCAGGCGTTGGCAGACCCAACGCTCACGCTCCCATTTGCGGGCATTGGACAGGAACGCGTTGGCTTGCTCGGCCGCGATGGTCAGCAGGCGTAAGTAATCTGAGTCATCCATAGGCCCAAGCTTAGCGTTCAAATGCGACAAGCAGAAAGCTTTGCTTGGAGCGGAGCGACTTTTGCGCCGGTGTATGCTGGCGGGGAGCCGTAGCCATCAAGGAGAGAGTCGTGGTGTTCGAGGGGACGTTGTCATGATCGGTGCCGAGGTGTTGTCGCCGCAGAGCCTGACGCTCGGCTGGCTGATTTACCTGCCCGTGGTGATCTGGGCGATCTGCCGTGCGCCGTGGGTCGAGCTGTTCACTGACCGGCGTCGCCAGCATTTGCTGTTCGGCACGGTGTTCGCGCTGTTCATGTTGTGGCTGGTGCGGCGCGATTTTGATACCGGCGTGTCGTACCACTTTATCGGCATGACCGCGGTGACCTTGCTGCTCGACTGGCCGCTGGCGATTGTCGGCGGCCTGGTCGCGCAAGCGGGGCTGGTGTTGCTCGGTCGCCAGGATCTGGACGCCGCCGGAGTGAATGGGGTGTTGTTCATTCTGCTGCCGGTGCTGGTCACCGAATGCTGCGCGATTCTGGTCGAGCGCGCGCAACCGCGAAATCCCTTTGTGTATATCTTCGTTTCCGGATTTTTTGCGGCAGCGCTGTCGGCGTTGCTGTGCCTGCTGCTGGCGCTGACGTTGCTGTGGTGGGATGAACTGTTCGCCATGCCTTATTGGCTGGAGGATTTTATCGGTTACCTGTGGCTGATCATTTTCCCCGAGGCGTTTATCAACGGCATGATCATCAGCGCGCTGGTGGTGTTCAGCCCGGAATGGCTGGAGACGTTCAACCGCACCCGTTACCTTTCGGCGCCGTGGAACGACGACGATCCCAAGTCTTGATCCACATCAAACCCGCCAACCGCTGACGATTCCATGCTTCGGGAAATCTTCAGGAGCATCGGCATGAGTGTCTACGAATGGGCAAGGCAAGAGTTGCGTCACAGTCTGGAGGCGGCGCAGGAGGTCGGGTTTGATCCGGGGTTGAGCCTGCGCGCCTTGCTCAGCGCGGTGGTGCAGCAGAGCAAGACGGTGCGCAGTGTCGAGGATCTGGCGGACGAGCTGCAGTTTCTCGCCGAGAACCTCGATGACACTCAGGACTACGGTTTCATGCGGCCCTGATTTTTTCAGTGAAGACGCGAATCAGTGACGCGGTTCGAAGTCTTCGCTGAACAGATCGTCTTCGGCGTCCGGGCTGACCGGGATCTTGTGTTCTTCCGAGGCCCACGCGCCGAGGTCGATCAGTTTGCAGCGGTCCGAGCAGAACGGCCGGAATTCATTGTCGGTTTTCCATTCGACGGGTGCACCGCAAGTCGGGCATTCGACGGTTGAGATTGGGCTCATGACTGGCCTCCACGCAAAGTAAGGTAAAAGTGATGCAGGCGTTCGACCTCGCTGTGCAGCCAGGCGAGGTCGCGGTCGTTGACCACCACGTCGTCGGCATGGCTCACGCGATCTTCGCGGCTGGACTGGGCCTTGAGAATCGCCCGGACCTGTTGCTCGCTGGTCTGGTCACGCTGCAGGGTGCGTTCGATCTGTAGTTGTTGCGGCACATCGATCACCAGCACGCGTTGGGTCATGGCGTACTGCCCGGACTCGATCAACAGCGGCGACACCAGAATCGCGTAAGGCGATTGTGCCTTGGCCAGGTGCGCGACGATTTCCTCGGCGATCAGCGGATGCAGCAACGCTTCGAGCCAGCGGCGCTCCTCCGGCACTTCGAAGATCAATTTGCGCAACGCGCCACGATCCAGTTGGCCATCGGCTTGCAACACGCCGGGGCCGAAGTGCTCGACGATCCTCGCCAGCGCCGGACGCCCCGGCTCCACCACCCAGCGCGCCGCATGATCGGCGTCGACCACGTGCACGCCGAGGTCGATGAAGTGCTGCGCTGCGGCACTTTTGCCGCTACCGATGCCGCCGGTGAGGCCGAGAATCCAGGGTTTTTCCACAGGGGTATTCATTGCAAACCGACAAACTGCCAATAGAAGCCGGTTATTTGACCACCCCAGAGCAATGCAATCCAGCCGGCAATCGCCAGGAACGGCCCAAACGGGATCGGCGTCGAGGTTTTCGCGTCGCGCAAGCGCAGCAGAATCACCCCGATAATCGCGCCGACCAGCGATGACAACAGAATCGTCAGCGGCAAAATCTGCCAGCCGCCCCACGCCCCGAGCAGCGCCAGCAGCTTGAAGTCACCATGACCGATGCCGTCCTTGCCGGTGATCAACTTGAATAACCAGAACACAGACCACAGCAACAGATAACCCGCCACCGCGCCCCACACCGCGTCGAGCAGCGGCACCAGCAGTTCGAAACTGTTGACGATCAGCCCCAGCCACAACAACGGCAGCACCAGCACATCGGGCAACAGTTGATGCTCGGCGTCGATCAGGCTCATCGCCAACAAACCCCAGGTCAGCAACAGCAGCATGGCCGCCGACCAGCCGAAACCGAAATGCCACGCGACGAACGCCGAAAGCGCACCGCAGGCCAGTTCGGTCAGTGGATACCGCTTGCTGATCGGCGCCGCGCAATTGGAACAGCGCCCGCGCAACAGCAGGTAACTCAGCAGCGGGATATTTTCCCAGGCGCGAATCGGCTGGGCGCAGTTCGGGCATTGCGAGTGCGGCAGCAGCAGGTTGTACGTCGGCAGCGGCGTCTCGGTCGGCAGACCCAACACGTCGCGGGCCTGTACGCGCCATTCGCGCTCGAGCATTTTCGGCAGGCGCCAGACCAGCACGTTGAGGAAACTGCCGACCAGCAGCCCGAGCACCAGCGCGGTGATGACGAAGGCCAGCGGATACAGGCTCAGGTATTCATTCAGGGGCATGTCAGATCGCAGAGCCAAGTTGGAAAATAGGCAGGTACATCGCCACGACGAGGCCGCCGACGACCACGCCGAGCACCACCATGATGAACGGCTCCATCAGGCTGGTGAGGTTGTCGACCATGTTGTCGACGTCGTCCTCGTAGAAACTCGCGACCTTGTCGAGCATGTCGTCGAGCGCGCCGGACTCCTCGCCAATCGCCGCCATCTGAATCGCCATGTTCGGGAACACCCCCGAGGTGCGCATGGCGAAATTCAGCTGCATGCCGGTCGACACGTCCTGGCGGATGCGCAGCACCGCACGCTTGAACACGACATTGCCGGTGGCGCCGGCCACGGATTCCAGCGCATCGACCAGCGGCACCCCGGCGGCGAACGTCGTCGAGAGCGTGCGCGCGTAACGGGCGACGGCGGACTTGTAGGTCAGCGCGCCGACCAGCGGCAGTTTCAGCAGCCAGGTGTCGAGTTTGTCGCGAAAGGCTTGCGACTTTTTGAAGGCACGGCGCAAACCGAAAATCGCCGCGACCAGTGCGCCGAGCATCATCCACCAATATTCCTGCATGAATTCCGAAAGGCTGATCACCATCAGCGTGAAGCCCGGCAACTCGGCGCCGAACCCGGCGAATACCGTTTTGAATTGCGGCACCACTTTCACCAGCAGAATCCCGGTAACGATCATCGCGACAAACACCACGGCCAGCGGATAGGTCATGGCTTTCTTGATTTTGGCTTTGAGCTTTTCGCTCTTCTCCTTATAGGTCGCCACCCGGTCCAGCAAGGTATCGAGGGCACCGGCCTGTTCGCCGGCATCGACGAGGTTGCAGTACAGCTCATCGAAATACTGCGGCTTCTTGCGCAACGACGCGGCGAAGCTGTTACCCGCCGCGACTTCCTGTTTGACCTCGTCCACCAGTTTGCGCATGGCCGGGTTATCGAAGCCTTCGCCGATGATGTCGAACGACTGCAGCAGCGGCACGCCGGCCTTCATCATCGTCGCCATTTGCCGCGTGAACAGGGAAATGTCCTGGGCCTTGATGCGCTTGCCGAGGTTGAAAATCGACACGCTTTTCTTGCGCACCTTGCCGGGGTTGATGCCTTGCTTGCGCAACTGTGCCTTGATCAGCGCCGGGTTCTGACCGCTGAGCTCGCCGGTCATCTTCGTGCCTTTCTTGTCCGTGCCTTCCCAGGCATACACGCTGATTTTTGCTGCCTTGACCGCCATGTTCAATCCTTGGTGACCCGGTTGATTTCTTCAAGGCTGGTGATGCCTTGCATGGCCTTGAGCAAACCCGAGGTACGCAGATCGTTGAAGCCGTCCTTGCGCATCTGGATCTCGATTTCCAGTGAGTTGCCTTCGGCCATGATCAGCCGTTGCAGGTCCGGCGTGTTCTTCACCACTTCATAAATCCCGATCCGCCCTTTGTAGCCGTGGTTGCAGTGATCGCAACCGACGGGCTCATAGATCGTGAATGTGCCGATGCGTTCCTCGGGGAAGCCTTCCTTGACCAGCGCTTCGCGGGGGATGTCGATCGGCTTCTTGCAGTGGCTGCACAATTTGCGCGCCAGGCGCTGGGCGATGATCAGGCTGACCGAGGTGGCGATGTTGAAACCGGGGATGCCCATGTTGTGCAGGCGCGTCAGGGTTTCCGCGGCGCTGTTGGTGTGCAGCGTCGACAGCACCAAGTGCCCGGTCTGCGCGGCTTTGATCGCAATTTCTGCGGTTTCGAGGTCGCGGATCTCGCCAACCATGATCACGTCCGGATCCTGGCGCAGGAACGAGCGCAAGGCCTGGGCGAAATCCAGCCCTTGCTTGGGATTGACGTTGACCTGGTTGATGCCTTCCATGTTGATCTCCACCGGATCTTCGGCGGTGGAAATGTTGATGTCGACGGTGTTGAGAATATTCAGCCCGGTGTACAGCGACACGGTTTTGCCCGAACCGGTGGGACCGGTGACCAGGATCATCCCTTGCGGTTGTTTCAGCGCTGCCATGAACAGGGTTTTCTGGTCCGGTTCATAACCGAGGGCGTCGATGCCCATCTGTGCGCTCGACGGGTCGAGGATCCGGATCACCACTTTCTCGCCCCACAAGGTCGGCAAGGTGTTGACCCGGAAGTCGATGGATTTGCTTTTCGACAAGCGCATCTTGATCCGCCCGTCCTGCGGGCGCCGGCGTTCGGAGATGTCGAGACTGGCCATCACCTTGAGCCGCGCAGCGATGCGCCCGGCCAGTTGAATCGGCGGTTTGGCGACTTCGCGCAAGATGCCGTCGGTGCGCATGCGTACCCGGTAATTCTTTTCGTAAGGTTCGAAGTGCAAGTCGGACGAGCCGCTTTTGATCGCGTCCAGCAGCATCTTGTGGACGAAACGCACCACCGGCGCATCGTCGGCGTCCTGCCCGGCAATCGAGTCCTGGTGTTTGTCGTCGACCGATTCGACGTCGAGGCCATCGAGGTCAACGTCGGCCATTTCCTCGAGGCCGCTGGTGTGGCTGTCGAAGAACTTCTCGATGGCGTCGCTGAGCTTGTCGTCCTCGACCAGAATCGCTTCGGTGCTCAGGCCGGTGCTGAACTGGATGTCGTTGATCGCCTGATGGTTGGTCGGGTCGGAAATCCCCACGAACAATTTATTGCCGCGCCGCCAGAGGGGCAGGGCGTGGTGCTGGCGCACCAGTTTCTCGCTGACCAGGCCTTTGGGCTGGGTTTCCTTGTCGAGGCAATTAAGGTCGAGCAGCGCCATGCCGAAATGCTCCGAGGCAATCTCCGCGACCTGACGACTGCGCACCAGTTTGTTTTGCACCAGGTAGCTGACCAGCGAGATGCGATTGCGTTGGGCCTGCAGATACGCCTGTTGCGCGCTTTTGTCAGTGAGCAGTTCGGCCAGCACCAATTGCTTGGCCAGGCCGCTGAGGGCGATGTCGTTCATTGGGATTCCGGACGCAGACAGTTCATGACTTATAGCCTAGTCAACGGAATGAACCAAACCAGCGGCTTGGAGGTGACAAAAAGTGTCAGATAGTGCGGTTACAAGGTGTAGGAAACGTCGCGGCCATAACCTCGCGCCCTGTGGGCAGGGCGCGCGGGGCTTGGCATGGAGCATGCTGGGGCTATGTCAGATCATGAGATTCCGACTCATGCATGGAGCTTGTCTATGAATAACCAAAAAGGTTTTACCCTGATCGAGCTGCTGATCGTGGTGGCGATCATCGGGATTCTGGCGACGTTTGCGATTCCGCAGTATTCCAAGTATCAGGCTCGGGCGAAGGTCACGGCGGGGCTGGCCGAGATTTCGGCTCTGAAAGTATCGTTTGAAGATTTGATGAATGCCGGCACTGCAGAACCCACCACGCTGCAAGGTGCCGGGACGACGACGCAAAACTGCGCCATCGCGGTAACCGGCACAGTGGCGTCCGGCGCGGGCACTATTGTTTGTACATTGCAAAAAGCCCCGGCGCCGGTAGCCGGTAAAACCATCACGCTGACCCGCAGTGCTACGACTGGTTGGTCTTGCGCAACCGGCGTTACTGCCGACTATGCGCCACCAGGCTGCACGGCTGCTGCCGCAACGCCGTAAGTTGAAACGCTGAATTGACCTGCCCCGCTCGCGAGAGCGGGGCATTTTTTTGGATCTATGACCCGCTATCTGTCCCGCGCTCGCTGAAAAATAGAAAACCCCGACAATTCATGGCCTTAGGCCTGCGTCAAAGCCTGCAACTTGCATGTCGATAATCACCACCTCATGCAATTTGCATGATTTCGAAATTCACAACAATTTATAACTCATTGTTTTTTAAGGATTTATTGGCTGTCTCAAAGTTGGCACAGCGTTCGCAATATATCCAGTAACCCTGCTGAAGAGACTCTCAGCAGACTTTATAGAAAAACAGGAGTTACTCGTATGAAGAAGTTCGCTATTGCTACTGCTACCGCGCTGACCCTGACCATGGCTGGTGCAGCTTTTGCACAAACCACTACTACCCAAGCCCCGATGACTCTGGCGGCTGGTGAAGTGACACAAGCCAAAGAAGCAACTTCCGATACCTGGATCACCACCAAAGTTAAAGCTGATCTGGTAACCGAGAAAGGCATTCCTGGTTCCGACATCAAAGTCGAAACCAACAAAGGTGTTGTGTCCCTGTCGTCGACCGTCGCTGTGACTGAATCGCAGAAAGACGTTGCAGTTGCCATCACCAAGAAAATCAAAGGCGTCAAAGCGGTATCCGCTGACGGCCTGAAAGCCGAGTAAGGCAAGACTTCTCGCCTGAACCGGGAGAAGGGTGCGGCAGACGGGCCGGGTAATACGTCTGCCACCTCTGAAGTGTTCATGCGAAAGGCCACAAGGACGTGGTCATTACAGGCCTCCGCCATTCGTGACGGGGGCCTGTTCTATTGTGGGCGCTGCAAAAACATCGGACCGCTGCAAAACCCTGTAGGAGCGAGGCTTGCCCGCGAAGGGGCCGGCACATCCAAAACCTGGTTGACTGACAGATTGCCTTCGCGGGCAAGCCTCGCTCCTACAGGTATCGCGTTCCTACAGTGGGGATGTGTTGCCGTTGTAACGGGGGGATTCAGTTACCGCGCTTGCTGTTGATCTGCCGGAGGCGATTGCCTTCGAAGCGCAGGTATTGGTACATCCCGCCGTTCGGTCCGTAGGTCCATTCCTCGACCTGAAACTCTTCCCGGCGGTTGGCGCTGCGCTTGTAGCCCAGCAAGTCGCGGCTAACCGGTTCGCCGCATTTCTGCAGCACTTCGCTGGAGCGGTCGCCGACGCTGATCAACTGGCTGCCACAGCGCAGCGTATCAGCCGCCGCAGCCTGACTGGCTAGCAACGCCAGCGCCAGACTCAGCGCCGGTCCCATCAGCCGTCGCGCGCTCATCATTCGGCGTCCAAATGCATGGGCGTGATCACCCGGCCATCGCTTTCCGCCTGACCGAGTTGCGCGTCGATAAAGTACACACGTTCGTCAGCCAATTGCGCTTTCTCGACCAGGAAATCCTTGATGCTGCTGGCACGTTCCTGACCCAACTGGCGCAACAGCACTTCGCTTCCGCTCCAGAACTTGATCACTTCGGCGCGCATTTTCGTCGTGCGTTCTTCCTTGCCCAAATCCTTCCATTCCGCCGGCGGCTGAGTCTTCAGGCGCGTGCGGTAAATGCCTTCCAGCAACGGCGCTTTCTCGGCGTCCGGTACTTCCAGCAGCGAAGCCTGAGCCGGGACTTTATCGCCGCGACGCTGGAGCATCTTGTAATAGTTGTATTGGTATTCGCGTTCCAGGCGTTGCTCGGCGAGCAATGGGCCGTCGCTGTTTTGCGCGGCGGTGCCTTCGATCTCCAGGCGCAGCGCCGGACGTTCCTTGAGCGCGCTGGCGAGTTTGACCAGCGAGGCCTCGGCGTCCTTGCTCAATTCGCTCGAACCCGGCGCAAACGAAACAGTGCCGAGGTCTTGCGAACCGCCGCCGCTGATCAATCCGCCAATCATCTTGAACGGCGCCGCAGCAGCCTTGACGAGCAGGTTGCGCAGGGTCTGCCAGACAATCGGCATCACGCTGAACTGCGGGTTGTTGAGGTCGCCGGTTACCGGTAATTCGATGGAAATCTTGCCGTCGACATCCTTGAGCAACGCGATTGCCAGTTTCAGCGGCAGGCTCACGGCGTCCGGGCTGTCGACTTTTTCGCCGAGTTGCAGTTGTTCGACCACTACTTTGTTTTCAGCCTTCAACTGACCTTTGGTGATCAGGTAATGCAGGTCGAGATTGAGTCGACCCTTGCGGATGCGGTAACCGGCGAACTTGCCGGAGTAGGGCGTGAGCGTCGTCAGTTCGACCCGTTTGAAACTGGTCGCGATGTCGAGGCTGGCCATCGGGTCGAACGGGTTGACCGCCCCTTTGATGGTGACCGGCGCGTAGCGGTCGACCTTGCCTTTGATGTCGACCGTGGCCGGTTTCCCCTGACGGCTGTCGATGGTGCCGATCGCACCGTTGAGCTGCTGCACCGCCGTGGCAAAGTTCGGCGTCAGGCTGAAGTCGGCGAAGTTCGCCGAACCGTCATTGATCGCCACGCCGCCCACGCGAATCGCCAGCGCTTTGTCCTTGCCCGCCGCCGGTTTCGCTGCAGCGGTTTTGCCCGCGGAATCAGCCGGTTGCGGCACCAGCAAATCGTCGACGTTGGTGGTGCGGTCGTCGTTGATCATGAAGCGTACGTAGGGTTGGAACAGGTTGACCTTGTCGATCGACAGGCTGTCGCCGTGCTGATAATTCAGGCCTTCGAGCACCAACTGCTGCCATTTCAGGAAGTCGCGGGTTTTCAGGGTGTCGAGCGTGTGCAATTGATCGACCTGGGCACGGCCGGTCACGCTGAACGCCAGCGGCTCGGTGCTTTTCAGATCGACCGCGAGGTCACTGCCGAGCATGCCGCTGCGCAGTTCCAGGCGAATGAACGGGGTGATGTAGGACTGCGCGACGCGCAGGTCGATGTCTTTGGTCTGCACATTCAGCTTGGCGCTGACCGGTGCGAGATTGACCTGGCCGTCTGCGGTGATCTTGCCTTGCTTGCCGACGCCGGTGTCGAGCTTGAGCTTGAAAGGCGAGCCGTTGAGGCTGTCGAAATTTTGCAGGTCGAGGTTCAGCGGGCCGACTTCCAACGGCACCGGCGGCTGCGCCTTGCGGTCCTCCAGATGCACCTGGTAATTGCGCAGTTGCACATCTTTGAGCAGCACTTGCCACGGTTTGCTCGGCGCGGCGGCGGCTGGCGGCGGTGAATCGGC